>JAFVEX010000177.1 GCA_017475785.1 Eubacterium sp.
CAGCTGCCTTGCAGTTTTTCAGCGCTTCTGCAATCTCTTTCTCCGGGAACGGACGGAAAACACGCAGCTTCAGGACACCGGCGCGGATTCCCTGCTCTCGCAGCTCATCTACTGCAGTCTTTGCCGTTCCTGCCGCCGATCCCATGATGACCATAATGTAGTCGGCGTCTTCTGTCCGATATTCCTCGAAAAGACCGTACTGCCTTCCGGACAGCTCGCCGAACTTCTGCGCCACTTCCAGAATCACTGCTTTGGAGCGCTCCATCGCCTCCTCCTGCAGCTTCTTCGCTTCCATGGCGTAATTCGAGACTGAATACGGACCAACAGAAACCGGCCTGCCCGGGTTGAGCATAAACTCCTCCGGCGCATAGGTTCCCACAAATTCTTTGACCGGCGCGTCTTCCATTAACTCGATATTTTCCACGGCGTGGCTGGTGATAAAGCCGTCCTGGCAGATCATCACCGGCAGATGCACCCGCGGATCCTCTGCGATCGGAAACGCCTGGATGTAGTTGTCATATGCTTCCTGATTGTTTTCCGCGTAAATCTGGATCCAGCCGGTATCGCGCGCGCCCATTCCGTCTGAGTGGTCACAGTTGATATTGATCGGGCCGGACAGCGTGCGGTTTACCAGTGTCAGGACGATCGGCAGGCGGTTTGACGCCGCAAGCAGCAGCTCCTCCCACATCAGAGCCAGTCCGGCAGAGGAAGTCGCTGTCATCGTTCTCGCGCCGGCAGCCTCCGCGCCGATGGCGGCGGACATGGCTGAGTGCTCACTCTCCACAGGAATAAACTCCGTGTCCAGCTCGCCGTTCGCGATATAGGTAGAAACCATCTGCGGAATCTCGGTAGACGGCGTGATCGGAAACGCCGGCATGACCTCCGGGGCAACCTGGCGGATCGCATAGGAGACAGCCTCATTGCCGCTCATACGTTCTTTGATCGCTTTTACGCTCATGGCTCAATCCCCTCCTTCATCTCAATCGCGTCGAACGGACATACCTTGACACAAATTCCGCATCCCTTACAGTGATCATAATCAAAATCCAGCCGCTTTCCACCCTTTACAGGAATGGACGAGTCCGGGCAAACCGGACAGCACAGAAGACACTGTCTGCACTTCTCCCAGATCATCACCGGCGTATTGGTGCGCCACTCGCCTGTGTTAAAATTCTTCGCCGTACCGGCAGCAAACATCTGCAGCCCCTCTGTCAGATCTGTGTAGGGGCTCCTTTCATTTATCTTTGTCGCGTCAGTTCTCATCTCTCCTCCTTCTCTCTTCACGCAATTTCCCGCCCGGACTTGCCAGAAATCTGTTGATTACATCGCCAAAAGCCATGAAACCAGGCGGACTTGCCAGAAATGTGTTTTCGGATAATCAGGAAACCGCCTCAAACGCCATCTCCAGCGCTTTCATGTTTCCCTCAATAACCTCCGGCTTCTTCGCAAACTTATGCTGGAAGGACGCCCGCATATCATTGATAAACTGCTCCTTCTCCAGAACCTTTGTGACCGCTACCGTCGCGGCCAGCATTGGCGTATTTGGGAAATTCTTGCCCAGCGCCTGCTCAGAAATCGCGCGCGCGTCTATCGTGACGACACGTCCCTCGTATCCGTTCAGCTGCGGCAGAACCTCCTCCTTCGAGCGGGGCGTATTAATGATAATCGCGCCTTCCTTCTTCAGTCCGTCTGTCACATTGACGGAATGCAGGAGCGTCTCATCCACGACAACAACATAATCCGGATCGTAAATATTGGAATGAACACGGATTTTATCCCTGCTGATCCTGTTAAACGCAGTAATCGGCGCGCCCATGCGCTCCGGGCCGTACTCCGGAAAACCCTGCACATACTGCCCCGTTTTAAACGCTACATCTGCCAGCAGAAGCGCCGCCGTCTTCGCGCCCTGTCCGCCGCGGCCGTGCCATCTGATCTCCACCGTATTATTCATCTCTGTATGCACTCCTCATATAATGTAGTTTTGTAAAAAAATTACAGATTCACAGGCATTCCTGCCTGCATAAATTCACGCCTGTTTTATGTTGATGTAACAAGTATCATGTAATATACCCTTCAGGCGATTGCCATCAGGAGCTGAACGTTGTCATGAACGTCAAAAACTCAACATTCCCTATTATAACTCGTTTCTCTGATTTGTAAACCGAAAGATTCAAACCCATTCACATGAAGCATGAATAAATTTCATTTTTGTATATACGAATTTTAAACAACAAACGCTCGACCGCATGCGTCTTTATGTTCTTCATCCTTCTCACATAATAATGTGCCGCAATTCAGGTTAAATCACAAATATTGCTCTCTGCTCTTTCCGAAATCAGCCCGCAAACAGATTCCGGGATTTGGTTATTGTAATCCTTTTTCAAGTGTGATATACTCTAATTCATCTTAAGCAAGTCGCATTTCTAAGATTCTTATGTGGTTTTCCCACGGAATCCCTGCTTGCAACATTCAATTCACAGGAGTTTCCGGGAAGACAACAAAAATGTCCCGGCACTCCGGTTTTTCATGCGAGGCGTTTATATGGGACAAAAAGATTTAGGCGAAAAGATGCTGGAGGATTTTAACGACGTTTTTTCGGACATCGTGAACGTGCTGCTCTATGACGGCAGCCCTGTGATCTCCCCTGATGATTTAACTGAGGCAGGCTTGTCATCGCAGTATAAGACGGACGGGGGATATCATGAACAGACTCGGGATGTCGCCAAGTACTGGAACCAGTGCGGCATTCGGATCGCGCACTGCGGCATCGAAAACCAGACTGGCATAGACCCGGATATGCCGCTTAGGGTGATCAGTTATGATGGCGGCGCGTATCGCTCGCAGCTGCTTAAGCCCTCTGCTGAGCACGCGTTTGAAAAACAGAACAGTGAAAAAAAGTATCCCGGCAAAGTCAATGGAAGAAGCACTCAGGCAGGCGCAATAATCAGATATCCTGTCATCACAATGGTGCTGTACTTCGGATACAGAAAGCGCTGGACCTCACCCTTGCGTCTGGTTGACCGGCTCACAGTTCCAGAAGTTCTTAAACCATATGTAAGTGATTATCAGCTTCATATTTTTGAGATTGCTTTTCTGGAACGTGAAAAAATCGACCTGTTCAAAAGCGACTTCCGGATAGTGGCAGATTACTTCTGGCAGAAGCGGCATAACAAAGACTACAAAGCGCCAGGCTGGAAAATCAAGCATGTTGAGGCGGTTCTCCAGATGCTGGCAGCACTCACTGCTGATAACCGGTTTACCGAGCAGGTAAACTCAGAAACATTTGACAGGGAGGATATGACAATGTGCGAATTTTTAGACAGGATTGAAGCAAGAAGCGAAGCGCGTGGCATTTCTATCGGCGAAGCGCGCGGTATTTCAATAGGCAAAAGTGAGCATGAAGAAGAAATCAGACAGCTGATTGCCCGCATGCGGGCATCTGGTGAATCCCCTGATAAGATCCTGGATGCTGTTTTAGCGGCAAAATAATGAACTTCATGGCTTGAGTGGAAATTCCACGGGAAGTTGTATTTTACCTCGAAAAACGACCCAAAAAAACACCCCCAAAGCGCTCTCCTTACGGGTGGAGATGCTTTGGGGGCTGCTGCTGTTTGTAACGATTACTCTTCCATAATTGTCGGCGCGTCAACGGAGTTTTTGCGGACGCTTGCCACGCCGTTCTTGCAGGCTTTCATGGTCTTGTAGCCTTCGCTCGTCGCGATGATCTGGCCATTCTTTGCTTTCAGACGGAAGCGGAATTCACCGGCTTTGTCTGCGTAGATCTCGAATTTCGGATTCTTCTCTTTTTCAAATCCTTCTGCTGTCTGGTCTTCTACCGCGGCGGCCGACGCGTTTGCTGTGACGCTTGCGATGCCGCCCTTGCAGGATTTCAGTGCCTTGTATACCTGCGATGACGCGATGACCTGTCCGTTGGTCGCCTTCAGATCAAATTTGAAGCCGCCGTTTTTTGTTGGCTTAATCACATATTTCCCCATTGATACACCTCCAATCCATAAGAAAGATAACTACTGATTTAACTATACGTCTTGTTTGGTAATTTATCAAGGATTATTACCTATATACGACGGCGTAAAGAAATCATCACCGGACGACTGCAGCTCCAGCTTCTGATACCCCCTGATTGGTGCTGTAGCACTCGTAGTGGTTTGTTTTCAGGTCGATGTAATAGACACTGGAGTAATCAATCAGCAGCGCCATGGCCCCACGTGCAATAATACTGTTCATAAAAAGAGTCCTCCCACGCCGGCGCGGCTGACTGGCAAAAAGGCGCGTGGACATTGTCCACACGCCTTTGCCGGCTGAATCAATTCTGTTATTTTACGAGCGCAACGGTCTCGCGGCAGATCATCAGTTCCTCATTTGTCGGGATGACGCAGACAGCGACCTTAGAGTCGTCCGTGGAGATCTTTACATTCTCTCCGCGGATGCTGTTCTTTTCATCATCAATTTCAATACCCAGATAGCCAAAATACTCCATGATTCTCGCGCGGGTATCCTTGTCGTTCTCACCAATGCCGGCCGTAAATGCGATCGCGTCGACGCCGTTCATGACGGTGATGTATTTGCCGATGTGCTTCGCGACACGGTAGCAGAATACATCAAGTGCCTCTTCTGCAGCCTCGTTGCCCTCACCTGCGGCAGAGCCGAGGTCACGGAAATCACTGGAGAGTCCGTCTGACAGACCCAGAACGCCGGATTCCTTGTTCAGGACATTGAGCACCTTCTCCAGAGAGATGCCCTCGCGATCCGCGATGAACTGAATGATGGACGGATCAATCGAACCGGAGCGTGTGCCCATGACAAGACCGGAAAGCGGCGTCATTCCCATGCTGGTGTCAATACTCTTGCCGTTCTTGACTGCGCAGATGGACGCGCCGTTGCCCAGATGCGCGACAACAATTTTGGAATTCTCGAGATCCAGACCCAGGAACTTCGCGGTCTCCTTGGAGACAAAGCTGTGGGAGGTTCCGTGGAATCCATACTTACGGATGCCGTAATCTGTGTACATTCTGCGCGGAAGGCCGTACATATATGCCTTCGGCGGCATGGTCTGATGGAACGCCGTATCAAAGACGCCGACCATCGGAACGCCGGGCATCCGCTCCTGGCACGCGCGGATACCGATCAGGTTCGCGGGGTTGTGCAGCGGCGCGAGAATCGAGCACTCTTCTACTTCTTTGATCATCTCATCTGTCACGATCGCGGAGCTTGCGAACTTCTCGCCGCCGTGGACGATCCGGTGTCCGACCGCCTCAATCTCATCAAGGGAAGCGACCGCGCCGGTCTTATCGTTTGTCAGCGCGTCGATGACATACTGGATCGCTTCTTTGTGGGTCGGCATCGGCAGCTCGGAAACTTCCTTCTCGCCGCCTGCCTTCTGGTACGTCAGGCTTCCGTCGATACCGATACGCTCACACAGGCCTTTTGCGAGAACCTGCTCGCTCTCAGAATCGATGAGCTGATATTTCAGAGATGAACTGCCGCAGTTAATGACAAGTACTTTCATGTTATTATTATCCTCCGTCGGGCTGTTGGCCGCCCGTTTGCTGTATTTCGCCGCAACAGTTATACGAGTGCAGCGGTAATAATTGCCATCGAGTAAACTTCCTGCGCGTTGCAGCCGCGGGAAAGGTCGTTAATCGGCGCGTTCAGGCCGAGCAGAATCGGGCCGTAAGCGTCGAAGCCGCCCAGACGCTGCGCAACCTTGTATCCGATATTGCCTGCGTTGATGTCCGGGAAGATAAATGTGTTGCAGTAGCCTGCCACATCGGAATCCGGGAATTTTGTCTTCGCGACACGCGGAGAAACCGCCGCGTCAAACTGAACCTCGCCAATGATCGGAAGATCCGGATATGCTTCTTTTGCCTTCGCGGTAGCATTGCGCATCTTATCGACATCCTCGCCCTTTCCGGAGCCGATGGTCGAATAGGAAAGGAACGCCACCTTCGGATCTACGCCGAATACCTTCGCGCACTCTGCGGTCTCGCCTGCGATCTCAACGAGCTCGTCCTCTGTCGGATGAATGTTGATCGCGCAGTCTGCCATCGCGAGCACTTCGTTCTCTCCGACGCCGCTCTCACGAACCATGATGAAGCAGGAGGATACGATCTTGTTGCCGGGCTTTGTCTTGATCAGCTGAAGCGCCGGGCGGACCGTATCAGCAGTCGAATATGTTGCGCCGCCGAGCAGAGCGTCCGCAACGCCCATCTTGACGAGCATGGTTCCAAAATAGTTGGACGCGGAGAGAATTCCCTTCGCCTGCTCCGGCGTCACGCCTTTGCTCTTTCTGAGCTCGCAGAACAGCTCGACCATCTCATCAAAGCGGTCATAATTTGCCGGGTCAATGATCTCTGCGCCGTTTACATTGTAGCCGGCTTCCTCAGCAGCTTTCATAATATCTTCTTCATTGCCGACCAGAACCGGCTTCAGGAATTTTCCTGCGAGAAGACGGGACGCTGCTTCCAGAATACGCGGATCGGTTCCCTCTGTGAACACGATCGTCTTCGGCGACTGTTTCAGCTTTTCAATCATTCCACCAAATCCATATGACATTGTTGTAATCTCCTTTTTGCATAAACTATACAGACTGCATTACCTACTATTCGTTATTTTACATTTCTTTTCCAAAAAAGAAAATATGAATCACGCTTTTTTCTGTGCTTTTTCTTTGTTCTTCTATGCAAGATAACGGAAACTCCACAAATTGCGTGTCTGATCCATGATCTGATCCAGATCCCAGGACTTCTGCGTGTTCAGGTAACTGTTCGGATCGCGGATTTCGACAGTGCCGTCATCGTTCAGTCCGACAATGGCAATGAAATGCCCGCGCTCGGTAAAATCCCCGGGGCCGACCGCGCAGATAACGGGACGCCCCTCCTGCAGCTCGCTGATCACGCTGTCAGAGCTGAAGGAAATCTCTTCTGAATAGAGGTCGAGTTCTTCTGCGAAACGCGTCATGATTTCCCAGGAGGATCCGCTGCCTTCGACGTAATACCCCTGTCGGTCCGCAAGAAGAGCGACTGCGTACGGATCTTTGTCGGTCTTCTGACTAAGGCCGGTGTAAACCATGGAAAGGCATGTGGGACCGCAGCCCGTCTGGGCAAGATAGCCTTCTCCGTACATCTCGTATCCCCAGCGCTCATCCCACTGCAGAAAAAGCGGGAATACACCCGGCGATACTTCTTCGGATAAGTCAATGTCCGGATGCTTGTCTGCGTTGGACTTAAAATCCAGTACAAACTGCCGGGCTTCCGGGTTCAGCACAAACAGGCTCACCAGACCTTCCGGATAATTCTCCCTGCGCATGGTTTCCGCGATGCGCTCAACTTCTTCGTCCTGCATGGATACACCCCGCGCTACGGCGGCAGCGATGTCCATGGACTCCGCCTCCGTGTCTGTCTGCCCTTCCGCGGAATCCGTCCCGCTCAGCCCGTCTGTCGTGGTACCGGTTCCGGCTTCCTGGGCTTCTTCCGCCTGTTCTTCTGCTCTTGCCTGCGCTTCTGCCTGGGCCGCTGCCTGTGCGGCGGCCTGCTCCCTCGCCTCCTCGCTGCGGCGCCGGGCAGATGAGATGCCGAACCATGCGGCGCCTGCAAGGAGCACTGCCGCAAGGCAGACCGCAATGGTCAGCCTGCGCCTGAGCTGCTTCGCGCGGCGCTCCCGCTCTTTCCGCATGCGTGCCTCTCTGGCGCGCTGCTCCGCCGCGCGCCGCTCCGCGGCCGTCCGCGTCCGCTTTGATGACGCACGCAGCTCTCCGGCGCGGTTCGATGACGCACGCAGCTCTCCGGCGCGGTTCGATGACGCGCGCA
>JAFVEX010000178.1 GCA_017475785.1 Eubacterium sp.
CGGCACAGGGCGATTGTCTGGTCTGTACCGGCCCACTACTACGCAAATTTCTCCAACTGGCTCGCAAACTGCTGGGGCATCAATGTCCTGGTGGAGATGGAGTCGCTGTACTTCACAAAGCCGCTGGAAACAGAGGCTAAAGAAGTATCGCTCCGGGACATGGCACGCCTCTACGAGCGCCTGGTCATGCGCCGGCACACAAATGGAGGCTATGACCACGTTCTGACCGAGCTCTGGCGCCAGGTCGAGGCGTGGAAGCCGGATATCGTCATTATGTATCAGCACGTTTCCTGCAAAAACATGGCGACTCTGAATGGCCTTTTTGAGGATCAGGCGCGCGAGCGCGGCGTCCGCCTGATCTGGATTGAGCACGATCTGATGGATCCCCGCACAGTCTCACGAAAGGATATGCGCGCAAAGGTGAATGAGTATATGCGCACCGTCATGCGTGAGGAGCCGCTGGATCCGTCACTCGTCGATTTTGAAGACGACGCGTCCTGGTAATTTACACACCGTATCCAATGCCTGCAGATTGCAGCCGGCACTCAGGAAATGCGCGCGTAATCAGTGATTTGGTGGCTGGTAACTGTGCGCATAATCAGTGATTTGATATAAAATTACAGCGTTCGTGCGGATCCTGAAAGGATCTGAATCGGTATCAGAGTTCACAACACGGAGGAGAAGAACATGAAATATTTTGGCGGATGCGACGTTGGTTCCACCTATACAAAGGCGGTCATTCTGGATGAAACCGGAAAAATGGTCGCCGACACCACACTGAAAAGCAAAATCATCGCGCAGGAATCGGCCGAGATGGCGATGCAGGAGGTAATCTCCCAGGTTCCCGACCTGAAAAGCGCCACAGACCTCGCCTATCTGATCGGCACAGGTTACGGACGCAACAAGGTTCCGTTTGCTGACGAGAACGTCTCGGAGATTTCCTGTCACGCGATGGGCGTCCACATCACAAACCCGTCCGTAAAAGCCATCATCGATATCGGCGGACAGGATGTCAAGGGCATCGCGATTGATTCCGACGGTACAGTGAAAAACTTCGCCATGAACGACAAATGCGCCGCCGGCACGGGCAGGTTTTATGAGGCGATGGCGCGGTCCTTTGAGATGACTCTGCCGGAATTCTCAAAGCTGTCCCTGACGGCAAAAAATGTCATCCCGATCACGGCACAGTGCACTGTGTTCGCGGAATCCGAGGTAATCACGCTGGTCGGCGAGGGCAAGCCGATGAATGAGATCGCGGCGGGCATCCAGATGGCAGTCGCCAAACGCTGCTTCGTCATGGCAAAAAAAGCAGGCGCGACGGACTCCATTACACTGACAGGCGGCTGCGCGAAAAACGACGGCCTCAAGGCGGCGATCGAACACGTTCTGAAGCTCAAGGTGGTCGAACTGTCCACTGATCCGCAGCTCATGGGCGCGCTCGGCGCGGCGGAATTCGCGCGGCAGAAAGGATTGGCGAAAAAATGAAAATAATCTGGAAAATCATAAAGCTCCTGCTGCTACTGCTCTGCATTCTGTTCGTCATCTATTTCTGGAATCTGGATCAGAAGCTGATGGCGTGGGCATACAAGCTGGTCAACAAGATTTTTGACCGCAAGAAACAGGATCTGAATTTTTAAAAAAGCACATATCGTCTCAGAGGGTTGGATCAGCTATGAAACTGTACGACGCGATAATCAGACAAACAGAAGAATGCCTCTCTGGTGCTTCTCTCATCCGGTATCCGTATGACCGGAAGCACATCTGGAAGAACCGCGAGACCAGCGAACTGATCATGCTGCGGGACGCCGCCTTTGAGCTGGGCGGCTCCGGGCTTCCTTCGGTTAATTATACCTGCGTGACCACTTCCGGCCTCATCAACGAGGACGAAGTAGTTGTCTGCGGGCCGGATCTCCCGGAAATCCGCAAAGATGTACCTTTCGCGAAAATCGTTCTGCTGGAGGTAAATGATCTGGGTGAACTGACCGACGAAGAAAAAGCCTACCAGTCCATCCGCGGCATCGAGTTCGTCCGGTACCACGTCTTTCCGGCAGGCTATATGGTCAGGGTATCCTCTGTCAGTCACGAGGAGCAGGTACGCGTCAGCAGAAAGGTCATCAGCGCAGGCATCCGCTTTTCCTATGTGGGCGCCGCCTATATCCGAAAATACAAGGCGCTGCCTGAGGTAAAGCATGTCCGCGTCATCTTCGTGACGGATCCGGAAATTGTCGGCAGGCTTCAGCCCTTTGCGGGAAAGGTCGATGGCATTACGAAGACCCTCACCCACATCCTCGACGGACTGCCGACCGACTGCGGACACTGCAAGATGAAGGCTGTCTGTGACGAGGTAGAAGGCATGCGGGAGATGCATCTGGGAAGCCGGAAGTAATTTGATGCAGGGTTCTCTCTGCGGCCAATGTACGGCATGGATTTGATGCCATGCAGAAGTCACTTTTTGCAGATGTTGTCCTGCGGATTACGCTTAGTCGTCGCAGCGGATCACGATCTCATTCCGCTCCAGATCTGTGGATACGAGGCTTCCCCGGATCTCAAGGACGTCGCCAAACAGATCGCGGAGACGGATCAGATCTCCGTCGATATCGATCCTGCTGGTGTTGTCCATCAGAAGCTTGTGATCGCGCTCACGATAAGTGTTTGATAAGCACATATTGATTCCTCCTTCATTTCCGGTAGCTGTGAATCGCCTCGCGCAGCAGCGCATTTCCCCTGCGGAATGCCTCCTGCGCCTGCTCGACCAGCTCTGCCGTCTCCAGTTTGCCGGCTTCCCGGAGTTTTCCGGCCAGCGCGTCCAGCTCGGCGGCATGGTGGTCATTGTGATCATACGTGTACTGCAAAAGCATGAGGTTTTTGTCTTTTTCATCTGCGCCTGTCTGCGCGTGTGTGTGGCTGTGATGTGTTCCGTGTTCCATGCGGCACCTCCAGATAAAGCAGCAAATAAATTATTCGAAAAAGCAACCAGATGAAGTAATCGCAAGTAGTTGTAATTCATTATACCAATTGATCCACCTGCGGGCAACAAGCCACAGCCGTATTTGCAAGAGTTGATTTTTGATTCATCCGCAGGCAGCGAGCCACTGTCGTATTTGCAGGAGTTGATTCTTGATTCATCCGCAGGCAACGAGCCAGAGCTGTATTTGCAAAGAGTTGATTTTTGATTCATCCGCAGGCAGCGAGTCTGGATCAAAATTACGCGAAACTGAGAGTCAGATATTAGCCAGGAAATCACGCAGTATAAAGGAGAACGCCCATGAACCAGCAATATGAAGCACTTTTTACGCCATGGAAAATCAGAGATCTGGAAATCAAAAACCGGATAGTCCTCGCGCCGATGGGCGGAACCTGCATCTTTGGATGGATGGAGCCGCTTGGAAGCCATTTTGACAAGGAAGCAGCGCGGCTTCTCCTGAACGTCGCAAAAAACAACTGCGGCCTGGTCATCCCGGGCATCGCGCCTGTCAAGGACATGCTCGGAGGTAAATGGCTGTATCAGAACAAGCGGAAATTCAAAGAACTGAAATCATTCATGGATGAATTTCATAAAACCGGCGCGAAATTTTTCGTCCAGATGACGGCAGGATTCGGCCGTTCCATGGCCCTGACCGCGCCGCTCGCGATGCTTGCGAAGAACAAAATTCTGAACAAGATCGCCAGTCCTATTATCGACGCGGAATACCTGACCGCCGCGCCCAGCGTACTGCCGAACCGGTGGGCCGATGATGTCACAACACGCGCCATTACCCAGAAGGAAATCCACGACATCGTATATGCCTTCGGCGAGACAGCGCGGCTCTGCAAGGAAGCCGGCGTGGATGGCGTAGAGGTGCACGCCGTGCATGAAGGCTATCTTCTGGACCAGTTTACACTGAAATACTCCAACCAGCGGACCGATGAATACGGCGGTTCTTTTGAAAATCGCTACCGCTTCGCGGTTGAAATCGTTCAGGAAATCAAAGACCGCTGCGGAGAAGATTTCCCGGTCTCCCTGCGGTACTCAGTCCGCTCCATGACAAAGGATTTCCAGTACGGCGCCATGCCGGGCGAAGAATTTACGGAAATCGGCCGCGACATGGAAGAATCAGAAAAAGCAGTCAAATATCTGCAGGACGCAGGGTACGACATGCTGAACTGTGATAACGGCACCTATGACGCCTGGTACTGGGCACATCCGCCGCAATATATGCCCCTTAACTGCAACCTGGAGGATGTCTCTCACATCCGGCAGTTCGTAGACATCCCGGTTGTCTGCGCCGGCCGCATGCAGCCGGCTGACGGCGCAAAGGCCATTCTGGACGGCGGGATCGACGCGATGGCCGTCGGACGCCAATTTCTGGCTGATCCCCGCTGGGTCACGAAGCTGATGCATGACCGCGAGGAGGACATCCGCCCGTGTATCTGCTGTCACACCGCCTGCTTCAACCTGACGAAGCACAACGGAACGGCGAATGACCAGGATCTCTCCGAATCCGCAGGCATGTGCCGCTGCGCAGTCAACCCGATCTCCATGCAGTCCACGAAATACTATGTCCGCCCGGCGAAAAAGCCGAAAACCGTAGCTGTCATCGGCGGCGGCATCGGCGGCATGGAGGCAGCGCGCATCCTGACGCTGCGCGGCCATAAGGTAACTCTCTACGAGAAAAGCGGCGAGCTGGGCGGCATCTTTATTGCGGCAGCCGCGCCGGATTTCAAGGAAAAAGACAAACAGCTGATCGAGTGGCTCAAGCGCCAGCTTGACCGCCTTGGCGTCGAAATCCACCTGAATACCGAGATTTCTGCAGCCAACCGGCCGCAGACTGACGAAATCATCATCGCGACCGGTGCGGAAGCAAACAGGATTCCGATCCCCGGCGCAGATGAATTCGCCATGGACGCGACCGATTATCTGCTCGGAAAGCAGGAAGCCGGCGACAATGTCGTCATCATCGGCGGCGGCCTGACCGGCTGCGAGATCGCGCTGGATCTGTTCCGCAAGGGAAAACACCCAGCCATTGTAGAGATGAAGGACGATCTGATCGCCGTCAAGAACATGTGCCTTGCGAACTCCAGTTACCTGCGCGACTGTTTTAAGACAAACGAAGTGCCGGTCTATCTCAATGCCGGCGTCAAGGGTATCACGGAAAATGAAGTCACAGTCGAGACACAGGACAAAAGCGTCGTGACGCTCCCGGCAGACAGTGTGATCATGTCCGTCGGATACCACCCGGTGCCGCTGTTTGAGGAAGACCAGAATGTGCACCTCCTTGGCGACTGCAAGAAGGTCGGAAATGTCCGCTCCGCGATCTGGGGCGCATGGGATATCGCGATGAAGATCTGAAAAGGGATCAGCCGTATCCCCTGGCAGGCGGAATACGGCTGATCAAGAAAGAAGGTAGTTATTATATTGGAAAACGCGGCTGTAATCAGCTGCGTTTTCTTTCTCTGAAGTTATCAAACGCGACCGCCGCGACAATGATAAATCCCTTAATAATCTGCTGCAGATAAGGTGATACGCCCAGCAGCAGGAACCCATTATTGAGAATTCCCAGCAGCAGTACACCTACGATTATACCAGGAACAGTTCCGACACCCCCCGTCGTAGATACACCTCCGACTACGGCTGCCGCAATGGCGTCCAGTTCATATCCGTCTGCCATAGAAGGACTTCCCGCGCCGCTCCGTGCCGCTAGAAAGACTCCTACAAAACCTGCAAGTACACCCGACCAGATATAGGCCAGCAGCGTATTTTTTCTGACATTTATGCCAGACACAATTGCCGCATTGACATTACCACCGATCGCATACAGACACTTTCCGAATTTCATCTTATTGACCAACACCCAGGCCACCGCAAAAATAATCACCAGGTAAATGACCAGTATCGGTACAGGGCCGAACATCGTCTGTCCAAGTTTTTTAAAAGAATCGCTGACCATCGGAACCGTATGCGCATTTGTGTATGTCAGCGCAAAGCCGGTTGCGATCGTCGTCCCGCCTAGTGTCGCAATGAACGGCGGCACGTTGAAAAACACGATAACGGCTCCATTAAACGCTCCAATCACCAGGCCTACGAGAAGACCTGCCAGAAGTCCGACAACCGCAGGAGCACACTTTACATTCGGCAAAATCTTCTGCGCGTAATCAGATGCCTGAACCAAACTGGCAGACACACAGCTTGCGCACGCAGCAATTGACGCCACGGACAAATCAATTCCTCCCGTAATAATAACCAAGCCAACTGCCAGCGCGAGCACGCCTCTTCCAGATTCTGATACAAGTACATTCATCAGGTTGGTTGTGGACAGGAACACTGGGGAAAGAACCGACATGACGATGACCAGCAGAATCAGCACGATATAAATCGGATTCTTGCCGATAAAGCCGATAATATTATTTTGTGCTGCCTGCTTTTTCATATCTTCGTTTCCTCCTTTTCTACGGTTTTTTTCGAAGCGAGTGTCATGATTGACACCTGATTCATCTCATTACGCTTCAATTCTCCGGCGACGCTCCCCTCACTCATAACTACGACGCGGTCACAGATTTTGATGAGTTCAGGCATTTCAGAAGAAACCACAATGACGCTTTTTCCTTCTGAAGAAAGCTGACTGATGATCTGATAAATCTCTGTTTTGGCACCGACATCAATTCCTCTTGTAGGTTCGTCCAGAAGCAGAATATCCGGCTGAAGGAGCAGCCATCTGGAAAACAAAACCTTCTGCTGATTTCCTCCTGAAAGATTTTCGATTTTTGTGCGCCATGAAGGTGTCTTGATCCGCAGCTTCCTGATATACGTTTCTGTCTGCTCCAGTCCGTTCCGGTTGGCAAAGAAGCCGAATCGGTTTGTCAGCTTATCATAATTTGCTGCCAGCATATTTTCCATAATATTCAAGCATCCGAAAATTCCATCTTTTCGCCGCTCCTCGGTAACCAGTGCAAGGCCGGCAGCCTTTGCCTGACTGGAACTGCGGATATCTCTCACAATTCCCCCTATCTCCACTTCACCGGCCGTGCGCCTGCGAAGCCCGAATATCGTTTCGAGAACTTCACTTCTGCCGGCACCGACGAGACCACCCAGTCCCAATACTTCTCCGCGGTGCAGCTCAAAACTGACATGATTAAATTTTTTACCATCTGACAGGTCTTTTACCCGCATGACGACCTCATCCGTCATTTTATTATTTGCCCGGACATCCTCGTCGTCGATTTTTCTGCCGACCATCTCACTGATCACGGAGGCTTCTGTAATTTCATTGATTGCGTGGCTGGCAATCCACTTGCCGTCACGGAATACTGTCACTTCATCGGCAATCCGAAAAATCTCGTCCATCTTGTGCGAGACATAGATGATGCTTACTCCACCTTTTTTCAGCTGCCCGATAATTTCAAACAACTGCTCCGTCTCTCTGTTGGTCAGTGTTGAGGTCGGCTCATCCATCATGACGACTCTGCTGTTAAAAGACACAGCCTTAACAATTTCTATCATCTGATTCTGTGCCACTGAAAGGTCTGCCATGATATCTGTCGGACGAATATCAAGGTGAAAGGAATTCAGCAGCGCAACCGTGTCATGATACATCTTTTTGTGATCCACAAAGATTCCCTTCATCGGCTCACGTCCCAGCCAGATATTCTCCATGACACTTCTCTGATAGACTGGGGAGAG
The DNA here is from genome assembly GCA_017475785.1 of Eubacterium sp. The sequence goes on from JAFVEX010000178.1 coordinate 7,658, forward strand.
TTCCTGCTGGATAACGCTCAGGCCAAGCTCGTGCATCTGCCGCACATTTCTTGGAATGACACGCTCACCGTCCAGATAGATTTCGCCTTCATCCATATGATAGATACCCAGAAGGCATTTTATCAGCGTAGATTTCCCCGCACCGTTTTCTCCAAGAAGCGCATGTACTGTACCCGGACGAAGCTTCATATGCACCTTATCAAGTGCTTTGGTGCCAGGAAACTGCTTTGAGATATTTTTAAATTCAAGCGCATATTCCATCAGCTAGTCACCTCTCTGTTTTTCAGAAACAGCGTCTGAGTCCGGCGCTGACTGCAAGAATCAGCGCCGCCTGGAATCAGACAATCGTCAGGACACTCTGCGGATTGCTGACAGAGAAACCTTCTATTGTCTTCTCATCAATTCCTTCTTCCAGCATTGTCCTGCGGAATTCTGTCAGCACATGTGCCCAGCCCCATCCACCGTATTCTCGCAGATAGTACTTGTGGCCGGTATCGTGCGACAGCAGAATCTTGTCCGCAAAACCATGTCTGCAAAGCTCATGAATACCTTTTGCCCGCTCTCTGTCAGACGGAAGCCACCAGTGTGCCTCGTCTGTTCTGAAATACGAACTGTTCCCGCACAGGTCAAACTCAATATACGCACCCCTCTCCAGCAGCGACAGCAGGTAATCAATTCCCTGCTCGTATGTTCTTCCTGTCTGGCAAAGAAGTGAGTCACTGTGCCCCATCACGACACGCTCGGGATTGCCCCCGTTGCTGCTGATCAGATCCAGCGCCTCATGTCCGTTTCTGGCCGGCAGATGCATGTGAAGTGTAATCGCGAGACCTGTCTCTTTTTGCGCCGCTCCTGCCGCGCGGAGTACTTTTGCCTCTGAGGCCTCGATGATACTGCCGGTACCAAGTTCTCCGATAATACCTGGTCTGACGCCTGTGTCGCCGAATCCGTCTTCCACGGCTCTGATATAGAGATCCGCGACCTGGTCATCTGTCATTTCCGCAAGCGCAGGGTCCCGGACACCCATTGTAATGGGGCTTTCCCCTCCTGTTTTTGAAGAAGCAAGGTAGTGACCAAATCCGGCTACAACCTGAATACCGGATGATTTCGACAGATCAACCAGCATCGGCATATACGCAGCCATCACCCCTTCATGGACGCCGCCCGGCGTGACATCAACAATCGTCTGCCCGCCTGCAATTTTAAAATAAGACATTTCACGGAGCGTCAGCTCACGATCCATATTTATACAGTTATCACGATTGCTGTAGGGGTCATTTGCGATCCTGTGAAGATTTTTCAGCGTCATCGGCTCGTAGAAAAACGCTGTCTGTTCTGGTGTCTCATGTTCAGACCGGTATGCCGTCAGATCAAAATACAGGTGTTCATGCATCAGTGTCCTGCCAAGCTGCTCCGGCTCAATCGATCCGAGCACAGACATGACCTTCCCTTTGTTGTCTCCCATTATTCCTCCCTGTTGTCTGTTAAATCCGGATCACATGTAATCTGCAATATTATCTTTTGTGACCAGCTCCGGAGAAATCTCAAAGAGTGACTCCGTAAGGTTTCCATCCAGAATCTTCATAGCTGCGTCAAGCGCGATGTCCGCCTGGTCATAGGCAATCTGAATTGCAGTGCAGTCCATTTCATTTTTGCTGATAGAATCAAACGCCGCGGCAATTCCATCTACACCACCAACAGCAACCTGATCCATATCTACACCTGCTGCTTTCAGTGCCTCGACAGAACCTAGCGCGATCTCATCACATCCGGCAATGACACAATTAACATTTTTGCCGGAGCCAAGCACCTGCTGCGTTTTCTGCAGACCTTCCGTGCGGTCCCAGCTGCAGTTGTCCTCAAGCTGACAGTTTGTCGGCAGTCCAGATTCCTCGAGTGCCTGAATTGCCCCTTCATACCGCTGAATCGCGTTCTGCGCGGTCAATTCTCCGATCAGATTCAGATAGTTAATCTCCTCAGCTCCAGACTCTTTGACCTGCTCCGCCAGATATTGTCCCATTATATAACCCATATCTGTCTCATTTGTTCCGACGTAACAGCTCTTTCCTTCCGGAAGTACACTCATATCAGTCGGCTGTCTGTTTGTAAAGACAACAGGAATGTCTCCGGCCGCCGCCAGAATTTCCGGCGCGCCGTTAAAGTCAGAAAGGCTGATAATGATCAGATCGGCGCCCTGAGATTTGAAAACCGCTACATTATCCAGATCTTTCTGTGCGTCCAGATTCGCGTCAAGCGGCCCAAGGATCTCAACATTCGGATATTTCTCCTTTGCGATTTTGTCAAAATAAGAAAGCTGTTCTGAGAAAAACTCGTTCTGCATCAGACAACATGAAATGCCGATCTTAATTTCGTCACCTGATGCAGCTTTCGAATCAGATGTGTCCGCTGCAGAAGATCCTGATGGCGCTTCCGCTGCTGCGCTGCTTCTGGATGAAGAAGTTCCCGTTGATGATGCTGAACTGCCGGTATTCCCACCGCACGCCGCAAGACTCATAACCATACATGCCGCAAAAAAGCCTGTCAAAATTTTTTTCAGTTTCATATCGAACTCCTTTCAAGTTAAGTTCAAAGATCGTTTCCTGTGAATCCGGGCGCCTGGATGTCAACTCGTAAAAATCTTCCAGAGAATCTTTATCCTTGCTTTATCTTAACGGCTCTCAAGGTCTGAGAAAACTGCACATCTTCGGAAAAAGTGTGTTTTTTTCAGGTATTTAAAATAATCATTTCTTCAAGAATGATCATACTACTCATAAATTAGATTGTTTCATTCAAATATCCGTGACATTTGCGCGCTTATGATCTATACTGTGATTGTAATTGTCATTCTGTTCAAAAAAACAATTTCGGAGTATTTTATGTTGAAGGTGATCATTGTAGACGATGAACCGCGCATCTGCCAGATGATAACGGTTCTAATAGACTGGCAGTCACTGGGTTACCAGATCATCGGAACTGCCAGCAACGGTAATGACGCTCTGCGCCTGGTTGATGAACTGCATCCGGATGTGATGATTACAGATATCCGGATACCAGGTATTAATGGAATCGAGTTAATTGAGCAGGCCAAAATTACGCATCCTGAACTTGACTTTATTATTATCAGCGGATTCCGCCATTTTGACTATGCCTACAGTGCGATTCAGAGTGGTGTAGAATATTATCTTCTTAAACCCATCGAGGAGGAAGATCTGATACATGCCCTGAAGAAAATCCGTGAAAAACGAGAAAAGTCTGAACAATCCCGTCTATACCAGAAGCAGGCAGAGGTGGCACTGCATGAGACGAAGCAAAACCGGCGTATCACATTAGTTCACTCCTTGTACAAAGGGGAGGAAGCAATCACTGATATAGATACTCTGAATAAGGCTTACAGCTGTTCTTTTGCAGCTGGCATCTTCCAGAGTGTCATACTGCATCTGGACAGCACCAGGAATAATCCCTCAGAGAAGCATCTGCTCTCTGTCAAATTTCAGGAGTCTGTCACGATGTCTTATGCTTCTGTGACTGGCTTGTACGATCTGGTAACCGGTGACACGCCATATGGGATATGCATCATCTTAAATTATCCAGAGGAACTTTCTGAACAGATCCTGTCCTGCCATTCCCAGCTGTTTGAGTACTGCCGCCGCCACGCAGATACCTTCAATGGATATCATGTAACGCTTGGCATCAGCTCTGAGCGGAAGGACATTTCATGTCTTGGTGAACTCATCCGGCAATCGCGCGCTGCCATCCGAAGCCGTATTATTTCCGGAACAGACCGGATGATCTATGCGTCTGACTGCAGTTCTTCCGGTAATAAGAAAAGCTATTTTACTGCGCGTCATGAAACAGAACTGCGTCTGCTGATTGAAAATAACAGACAAGAAGATCTGGAGCGCTGGTTTCACGCATTCTGCTCTGAACTGTCTGGTCTCAGCACCCTGTCTGCGGACTCACTTTATCAGACATGCCGCGATCTGCTGGAGGCAGTTTCATTTATCCTGCACAAGCTTCCCGACAGCGTATTTTCACGCTCCGGTTTTGACCAGGAATCCTCGCAATTGATCAATGAACCTTCCATGCGGCAGTTGTTCAGCGGAATCTGCAATCTGATACAAAAGCACATGCAGCAGTATTTCTCCCAAAAGTCCCAGGAGACTTCCCACATGGTGCGTGCGGCGCGGGAATATATCAAGAACCACTATGCAGAGCCAATCAGGCTGGAAGACGCAGCCCGCGCGGCAACTTATCATCCGAACTATTTTTCCGGTGTTTTCAAACAGGAAACCGGGATGAATTTTTCTGAATATCTGACGGAAGTCCGGATCGATGCCGCGAAGGAACTTCTCCGGAACACCCGCATGAGCATACGCGCAGTAGCTGAACAAGTCGGATACAAGGATGAAAAACATTTTTCAAAATCTTTCAAAAAAACAGTCGGTGTGAGTCCAAAGGATTATCGCAAACTCTATGCATGATATGCTGCCGACAGAAAGGACGGGCAATTGACTGACCGAAAAAGGTGGAACTTGATTTGTATCCTATTTGATCTGACGCTTCTAACCGCAGGGATCAGGTCTGGAATTCATCTGTTCTGGATTCTTTGTGTCATCCGTCTGACTGCTGACATGATGGCGCTCTGGTATGATTCTGAAGGATCCAATCCTTCTATATCAGATGTCACTGAAACAGATGACCCGGTTATGGCAGCGCAGTTATTCCCTGATGATGATTCGGATCTGGAAAAAAACCTGCTGAATCGTCAAGTCGAATTTCAGAATCTGCAGAGTCAGATTAACCCGCATTTTTTATACAATACCCTGGAGTCAATCCGTGGGCAGGCACTGATTGACGGCGCTCCGGAAATCGCCAATATGACAAAGGCACTCTCTGCGTATTTCCGGTACAGCGTCAGTACATCCGCTGATCTGGTTCGTCTCGAAGATGAACTCCGCAATATTCGCAATTATTTCGTCATTCAACAATACCGGTTCGGCAGCAAACTGACGATGGATATTACCTTCGAAGATCCCGAAGCTATCTGCAATGACATTCTTTTACCCAAACTTACACTGCAACCAATTCTGGAAAACGCTATTTTTCATGGACTGGAGCCAGGTACTAAGCCTGGACATCTGCAAATTACTGTCACCACAACGCAGTCCCGATTGCTGATCATGGTCTCGGACAATGGTGTCGGCATCGATTCAGAAACACTGGCTGCTCTGAATGATAAACTGGAACATGGAGGCATTGAGGCTGACAGTCATTCCGCATCAAAGCATTCAGGAATTGCACTGATTAATGTCAACAAACGAATTCAACTATGTTTCGGACAAGCCTACGGGCTACATGTAAGGAGTATTCCGGACATCGGAACAGATGTTGAAATTATCACGCCGATCGTGCGGAAAACAGAACCGGGAAAGGATCGCATATTCTGATGAGACGTGAACTGCTCCGTATTGAACAGCTATATAAGCAGTACCATGGACTTCCGATTCTCCGGGGTCTGACCATGAATGTCTATGAAGGAGAAGTACTCGGCCTTCTCTCTTCATCTCAGGATGAAAAATTTGTTTTGGGAAAGATCCTGTCCGGCTCCGAGCCGGCAGACAGAGGACGTCTTTTTTTCATGGATCGCCTGCTTACTTTTAAAAACAATATTCTCCGCAGTGCAGCAGTCTACATTGGACCAGAGCCAGGTGTCGCGCCGAATATGACAATTGCGGAGAACTTTTATCTGGCCGACTCTGAGAGCAGTCTGTTTTTTTCAAAGAGAAAAGCTCTGACGGTTACACAGGACTGTCTGGATGAGCTGAGTCTTTCTTTTGACGCATCATGGAAAGTTGATCGACTAAATCATTTTGAACAGCGACTGGTAGAAATTGCAATCGCGTATTATACAGGAAAAAAGCTGATCCTTATTGACCAGCTTGTCGACGAGCCTCTGACTTCACCAAATTACCGGGAGGCGTTTTATACTTTGATGTCTCACTTAAAGCAGAGAGGAATTTCTGTTATCCTCATGACTGCGTCTGTGCCGGATATCATGTATTTCTGCAGCAGAGCTACAGTTCTCCGTGACGGAACAGACGTCAAAACATTTTCTGAACACCAGTTTGATACACAATTGTTCAATCAGGTATTCCTTGGCACCTATTATTATTCAGAAGCCGACCGTCATCATCAGCCGGATGATTCTGACGACCATGCAGTCATCCTGCATTTTCAGACAAGGGTTTCTTTCCCGGATCAGCAGGCTGCCACACTCTCCTGCAAGATACGCCGTGGTGAAATTGTCGGTATCATTGACTATGGAAATCTTTATGTCTCTGAACTGATGTTGTTTGCCGACCCAAAGGCTTCACCTCTTTCTGTGCGCGGTATCATCAATGACACAACATTCAAATTCACGAACCTGCACACTGCACTGCAAAAAGGCATCGGTTTTCTGTATGGAGGCACATCGCCTGACCAGATTTATCATAAGCAGGACGCACGTTTCAACCTGGACATCACTCTCAATCAAAAGCCTTCTCTGAATCCCTTTTCCATAAAAGAAAAACAGCTTACTGTGCTGCTGGATGACTTTCACCTCAGGGAACTGGCCGAATCCTGTCCAGACCCGGAAGCAATTAATCAGCTGTCTGTCATAGACCGTCAGCAGATGATTTTGGGGCGCTGGCTGATCGCCCGGCCGCGTGTGCTCATCTGTGTAAATCCTTATGCACATTTTCAGCCGGATCTGATCCGTCTGACCAACCAGTATTTTGACCGCCTTGCCACAAACGGCACTAGCGTCCTGATATTTCACAATTATCTTCCGATTATTACCCCGCTGTATGACCGCCTGATTTTCGCGGAACGCGGAGAGAAACGTGTGGAACTATGGGGACATGAACTTCAGGAGCCTTATCTCTTTCTGAAGGAGAATACGGATCAGTAATTACGCGGCAGCCTGTTTTCCAAAAACATGCTTCCACAATATGTTGGCGAGCACCAGCGCAGTCAGTCCGCCGGCAAATTTCGCCGCCATCATCGGCACGATCAGCTGCTGATTAATGCCGGCCACAAAGCCCAGGTGATCGCCCAGGACAAAGCAGGCAGATACTGTGAATGCGCAGTTGAGAACCTTCCCTTTTGGCTTCATATCTTTCATCATTCCGAACATCATAATGTTGTTCGCAAGATTTGCGATCATTCCGCCGACACTGTTTTCATCCAGATCAAACTTCCCGCCAAGCTTCTGCAGCGGACTGCTGAATTTCTTTGTGATAAAAGCGACCATCGGAAACGCGCCCAGCAGCACGATCGCAATTTCACCGATGACGAGAAAGCCGTCCTCCAGCGGCACAACGCCCTCTGCGTTTGCCTCAACCATCACATGAAACAGAGGCAGGCGGATACCGGTCAGATACTGTGCAACCGCGATGACTGTTCCAGCCGTCACGACAGCCGTGACGCCCTTGCCAAACGCGATAAATCCCTTCAGCATCTTTTCCTGCGCGAGAATCAGTCCAAGGATGATCAGAACGGCCACTGCCACCACCGGAATGGTGTTCATAATGATGTCTTTGACCGTCAAAGCAAAGCCAGACGCCTTCATCACAAAGCCGCCTGCCAGACAGCCGATCGGAACTGTTGCGAATCCTACAAGCATGCCGGTCGCCAGATATTTGCGGTCTGCTTCCCTGATAATCCCCATTCCAACAGGAATGTTGAAAACAATGTTGATTCCCATGATTGAGGCAATGATCATTCCTGTGAAGCTGCCGACGGCTTCCGACTCTGCCAGTTCCATGGCGAGCGGGTAGCCTCCCAGGTCACATCCCAGCAGAATTCCCGCAAACAGGGAGGGATCTGCACCGATCGCCCTGAAAAAGGCACCCAGAACGCCGCCCAGTACAATCTTGATCACCGGTACGAGCGCGATCATTCCGATCATGGCCAGTGCGAGAGAGCCCAGCGCCTGAAAGCCCTCCTCAAATTTTTCTCCGTAACCCAGTCTGTTTCCGCGGATCCTGTCGATACCGCCGACAAACAGGAAGACCACCATGATCAACATGATTGCCTTGTTCAGTGAGAAAGACGCAAGATACGTCTGCAGAGAATCTGTAAAAATCGTCATAACAAAAGTATCCCCTCAGAAGTCTGTGTAAAATGCCTGCCGCAGCACTCTGACATGCAACTGCTCACTAACAGAAACATTTTACACATTCTTTTTCGGAGATACCGTTCTTCCACAAGTATTTTCTTTGCAGAATTTCAGGTATTATCAAAGGATTGTTCGTGGGCGTGAAGCGAGTGGATTGTCGGCGGACGTTCTGCCCCGACATAGAAAATGGGAGACGTTTTCGCTTCCCGGATCAGATACGATTTACTGCGCGATCTGTAGCCGTTCCTTCAATGCGTCCTGCAATACCTGCGAGAAATTGACGTTTCTCTCGGCCGCGGCTGCATTTAACCACGCCGGCAACGTAACGGTCCGGTTAACCGATCGGTTAATATTGGCCATTCTGATGGACGGCATATAAACGTCAACCAGGACGACTCTCTCGTTCGCTTCAGCCTTAACGTCTTTCAACTTTGAGGGAACCGGAATATCGTCGCCATCTTCTTCGATGCCAAACATTGTAATTCCGAGACACTCGCGCGCAGAAATCAGGGCGTCATCGTCATCAATGCCGCTGGTTGCCACGTCGAGATCCGGGAAGAATACCGCGATCTCCTGATCTTCTTCATAGCTGAAGACAGCCGGGTAAAAATAACGTTCCGCTTTTTTCATTGTGATAATCCTCCTATGCATGGAGGGTTCGGGGCTATCTGAACCGCAGCCCCGATTGGCGTTCGATACTATCCAGCGTTTTTCTCGGAATGTCCTTGTCAGGATGTTTTACTGTGACTCTTCCAAGTTTTGTCGGATGCTTGTACTGGTGGTGGCTTCCGACCACATTCACTTCGTACCATCCGTCCGCCAGCAGTTCTCTAATAACCTCCCTCGATGAATATGACTTCATGTCATTTCCCTCCTGACGCCTTCATCTTAACAAATATAATTGTATGTGTCAACATTACGGGCGGCATAAAGACAAATGTTGGCAGGCGCCGGGTCGTGCCAATTTATACAAAGATCCGAGGGCTACCTGCTGGCTACCTGCTGGCTACCGATGACAGCAAAGGGCTCGCCACCGCATCTCTGCAAATGGCGAGCCCTTGATTTTACTGGATTTTTCAGAATTTGCCTTCGTCTGCTGCCTGCTGTACCGCTACCGCAACTGCCACGGTCATTCCGACCATCGGGTTGTTGCCGGCGCCGATCAGACCCATCATCTCGACGTGCGCCGGCACGGATGAGGATCCTGCGAACTGCGCGTCGGAATGCATACGGCCGAGTGTATCGGTCATGCCGTAGGAAGCCGGTCCTGCCGCCATGTTGTCGGGATGGAGGGTACGGCCTGTGCCGCCGCCGGACGCGACAGAGAAGTACTTCTTGCCTGCCTCAATACGCTCTTTCTTGTAGGTGCCTGCTACCGGGTGCTGGAAGCGGGTCGGGTTTGTGGAGTTTCCGGTGATAGAAACGTCTACATTCTCTTTCCAGAGGATCGCGACGCCTTCCTGCACGTCGTTTGCTCCGTAGCAGTTAACCTTTGCGCGCGGGCTCTCCGGATCTTTGGAATAGCACTTGCGGAAAACTTCCTTCAGTTCGCCGGTGTGGTAGTCATACTCTGTCTCAACATGTGTGAATCCGTTGATGCGGGAAATGATCTGCGCGGCGTCCTTTCCAAGACCATTCAGAATGACGCGGAGTGGTTTCTGGCGGACTTTGTTAGCTTTCTCGGCGATGCCGATTGCGCCCTCTGCCGCCGCAAAAGATTCATGTCCTGCCAGGAACGCGAAGCACTCTGTGTCCTCTTCCAGAAGCATCTTGCCGAGGTTGCCGTGTCCGAGGCCGACCTTACGTCTGTCAGCGACAGATCCCGGAATGCAGAAGGACTGCAGTCCTTCGCCGATCGCCGCTGCCGCGTCTGCAGCCTTGCGGCAGTTTTTCTTAATCGCGATCGCGGCACCGACGGTGTACGCCCATTTTGCGTTCTCGAAGCAGATCGGCTGAATATTCTCTACCTGGTGATAGACGTCCAGGCCTGCCGCCTTCGTGATCTCTGCAGCTTCTTCGATTGAGTTGATTCCGTACTCAGCGAGCTTTGCCAGAATCTGTTTTTCTCTTCTTTCATATGATTCAAATAAAGCCATCTTTTACGTCCTCCTCTCAGTCTTTCCTCGGGTCAATCAGTCTGGCAGCATCCGCGACGCGTCCGTACTGGCCCTTTGCCTTCTCATATGCTGTGTTCGCGTCATCGCCTGCTTTAATGAAATCCATCATTCTTCCGAAGTTGATGAATTTGTAGCCGATGATCTCGTCATCTTCGTCGAGCGCGATATCTGTGACATAGCCCTCTGCCATCTCGAGATAACGCGGACCCTTTGCAAGTGTTCCGTACATTGTGCCGACCTGAGAGCGGTTGCCTTTTCCGAGATCCTCGAGACCGGCGCCGATGAC
>JAFVEX010000179.1 GCA_017475785.1 Eubacterium sp.
AAGCGGCTTCATGACGAGCGCCTTCTCACCCTTCTTGCCCGGGCATACGTTTGCGCAGGAACCGCAGCCTGTGCAGTCGAGGGATGAGATCGCCATACGGAACTTGTACTCCGGCATGCCTGTCATCGGAAGGGTAACGGTTCCTTCCGGAAGTCCCGCTGCCTCTTCTTCTGTCAGCGCGACCGGGCGGATGACTGCGTGCGGGCAGACATACGCGCAGCGGTTACACTGGATGCAGTTCTCGGATACCCATACAGGCGCGTTGACAGCGATGCCGCGCTTCTCAAATGCGGACGCGCCGGACGGTGTGGTTCCGTCTACGTACGGAGCGACGTCGCTGACCTTCAGCGTATTGCCTTCCTGTGCGGAAACCTTGTTCTGGATGTTGTTGACGAAGTCGATGACGTCTTTTCTGTCACCCTCGTGGGTCTTCCACTCGAGGCCTTCGTCTGCTGCTGTCTTCCAGCTCTCCGGAACTTCGATCTTGATTGCCTGCTTAGCGCCTTCGTCGATGGCTGCCCAGTTCTTCTGAACGACGTCATCGCCCTTGCGGCCGTATGTCTTCTTCGCCGCTGCCTTCATGAGCTCGATTGCCTCGGTCTCAGGAATGATGTTCGCAAGCTTGAAGAACGCGGACTGCAGGATAGTGTTGATACGGGTCGGGCCCATGCCGACTTCGATACCGATCTTCACGCCGTCGATGGTGTAGAACTGGATGTCGTGGTTTGCGATATAAGCCTTGACCTGGCCCGGAAGATGCTCTTCAAGGCCTTCCATATCCCACTTGCAGTTCAGCAGGAATGTGCCGCCGTCTACCAGCTCCTGCACCATGTTGTACTTGGTGATGTAGGACGGGTTGTGGCACGCCACGAAGTTTGCCTTGTGGATCAGGTATGTGGACTTAATCGGCTTCTTGCCGAAGCGGAGGTGGGACATCGTCACGCCGCCGGACTTCTTGGAATCGTAGTCGAAATAAGCCTGCGCGTACATATCGGTGTTGTCGCCGATGATCTTGATGGAGTTCTTGTTCGCGCCGACTGTGCCGTCTGCGCCGAGACCCCAGAATTTGCAGTTGATCGTGCCTTCCGGTGTGGTGATCAGCGGCTCGCCGACCGGCAGGGAAAGGTTTGTGACGTCATCAACGATATCGATCGTGAAGCGCTGCTTCTCGGTGTTCTCGTAGACAGCGACGATCTCGGTCGGAGTCATGTCCTTGGAGCCGAGGCCGTAACGGCCGGTGAAGACTTCGATATCTTTGAACTTCGTGTCACGCAGGGACGCGACGACGTCCAGATACAGCGGCTCGCCGATGGAGCCCGGCTCTTTTGTGCGGTCGAGCACGGAGAGCTTCTTGCAAGTGTCCGGAATCGTGTCGATAAATGCCTGTGTCGCCCACGGTCTGTACAGGCGGACCTTGATCAGGCCGACCTTCTGTCCCTGGGTCGCAAGGTAGTCGATGGTCTCCTCGATACACTCGCAGACGGAGCCCATTGCCACGATGACATGCTCGGCATCCGGCGCGCCATAGTAGTTGAACAGCTTGTAGTCTGTGCCGATTTTCGCGTTAACCTGATCCATGTAATCCTGTACGATTGCCGGCATTGCGTCGTAGTACGGGTTACATGCTTCTCTTGTCTGGAAGAAGATATCCGGGTTCTGCGCGGAGCCTCTCTGAACCGGATGGTTCGGGTTCAGGGCGTTCTGACGGAACTCATTGATGGCGTCCATATCCATCATGTCGCGGAGATCCTCGTAATCCCATGTCTCGATCTTCTGGATCTCGTGGGAGGTACGGAATCCGTCGAAGAAGTTGATGAACGGAACTTTTCCCTTGATTGCCGCAAGATGCGCAACCGGTGTCAGGTCCATGACTTCCTGTACGGAAGATTCGCAGAGCATGGCCGCGCCGGCCTGACGACATGCATAGATATCAGAATGATCACCAAAAATATTCAGCGCGTGAGAAGATACGCAGCGCGCGGAGACGTTGATCACGCCCGGAAGCAGCTCACCGGCGATCTTGTAGATGTTCGGAATCATGAGCAGCAGGCCCTGAGAAGCGGTGTACGTGGTGGTCAGCGCACCGGCTGCCAGCGCACCGTGCACGGCACCTGCCGCACCGGCTTCGGACTGCATCTCTGTGATCTGAACCTCTTCGCCAAAGAGATTCTTTCTGCCCTGCGTCGCCCACTCATCAGTCGCTTCTGCCATCGGTGAAGACGGGGTGATCGGGAAGATTGCCGCCACTTCGGTAAATGCATACGACGCATGAGCCGCTGCGGTATTACCATCCATGGTTTTCATTTTTCTTGCCATCGTGTTTCCTCCTTATTACTGGTTATTATATCTCTATAACAGATTCTTACCCAAGAATCGATTATACCATTAAAATCAACAATTGCGTGGGATTATTTTCATGTTTTATGAAAAAAACAACCAAAATCTCATAATCTTGCTGTCGGGCGGCAAAAACTATGTTTTCTCAGGCTTTCCGCGCGGCAAAAAATGCCCTTTGGACAGTCTGTGGAGAGTGAAACGTATTGTTCAAGTAAGCATGAGATTTTCGATTCAGCCCGCAACTTCGGTAAACACGATGCAGTTCGGCGTATCCAGCCGCACCGGTTTGCCCTTCATAACAATCAGGTTCTTTTCGTAGTCGATTTTGAACGTCGTGATACTGCCGGATTCGTGGTTGACAGAAGCAAGAAAATCGCCGCCAGGGAACAGCCGGATGTCCTTTGGGTAGTTCCCGCTGATCGGAAGCGTGAATTCTCTTGTCAGCAGACCTGTCTCCTGATCGACCTTGAACATGGTCGTCGAATTGTCACCTGCGACGGACACAAACAGGTACGCGCCGTCTTTCGCGAAGCACATGGAGGATGTCGCGTCGTACTCGCGCTCCGAGCTGTTCGCGACGGTGCTGATCGTCTGGATTTCTTCAAAGATGTTATCCCTGCGCTCAGGATGATACGCCAGCACCTGCACGACGTTCTGAAGCTCGCAGATCAGATAGGCGTAGCGGCCGTCCGGACTGAACCGGATAATGCGCGGCGCAGAACCCAGCTGACAGCGCAGAATATCCGCAAGCTCCAGCTTGCCCTCGTCACTGATGCTGTAGATTTTGACCTGGTCGATGCCGTTGTCGACCGCGCAGACATACTTGCCGTCGCGCGTCGGCATGACACAGGAGACGTGCGGGCGGAAGTTCCGCTCCACCACGGTGCCGAGACCCCTGTGGAAGACGCCGTCGATCTCCGAGCCGAGGCGGCCGTCGTGATGCGTGTGCACGAGTGTCACTTTTCCGTCATGATAGCCGGCGATAAACAGATATTTTCCCGTCTTGTCGACAGACAGATAGCAGCCGCGCATGCCGGTCAGGTTGATCTGGTTGATTTTCTGCAGATCTCCGTCCGGCTGGATCGCGAACACGGCTACGCCCTCGTCCGCGATAGAGTACAAAAATTTCCCGTTTTTCGACAGACAGAGATGGGAAGAATTGTTGACCGGAAATACCTTCCGCTCTTTCAATGTTCCTTCATGGATGTCCACATCATAGAGATGAATGCCCACACTGCTGCCAAGTGTATAGGTTCCCGCGTACGCAACGTAACGTCCGGCCATGCCAGCACCGTCCTTTCCCGGGGAAATATTGATGAATCCGGGCGATAATGGATGCAATCACTATTTCCCTGAATCTCACGTCAGCTGATGAAAGCTGCGTGTTCCCGTCAGCACCCGCGGCTTCATGCCGCGCGTATACACATCAAGTGTACCACACCCGGCAGCAGTTTAAAAGGATTCCGGGGCAAAATCACATCTCCCGGCTGATTGCCGCGAAGTCGATCCTGCACGTCCCTTCTGAAATCCTGACTTCGATCAGAGAGTCGAAGGGGTAGATTTCCTCCGGCGCGTCCTTCTCAAAATGGTTGACACGCACGATCCTGTTTTCCGGATCGATGATCCAGTACTCCCGGACGCCGGCGTTCTTGTATTTGCGGTACTTCAGGACCAGGTCGTGGGCGCGGTTTGATTTGAAGAGAATCTCCGCGACAAAATCGGGCTCGCCCTCTTCAAAGCCTTCGAGACTGCTGCGCTGTCCGCAGCGTACCACAACATCCGGCTGCACGACTGTTCGGTTGTCCCGGTCCAGACGCACGTCCAGGGGAGAAAAAAGCACCCTGCAGGGCATGCCGTGCGCCTCGATGCAATCCCGGATGGCAACAAACAATTCGCCTATGATAAACTGGTGAATTATGCTGGGCGCTTCCATCTCGATCAGATAGCCGTCGATCAGCTCAAACCGCCGGTCATCCGGCAAAGCATTATAATCGTCGATCGTATAGGAGCCCTGCCGCGGGAATTCATTTGAGCGCGGCGGATAGAGTGTCGACATCGGCCGCTCCCTGTCATCCTCCTCCCATTCTTCGCTGTAGGCCGCCATGCCTTCCTGCACGTTATTTCTGGTGTCCGCCGCATCTTCTGGATAATTCGTTCTTTTTTTCATACATTTCACCCTTTCTTCATGGATGCGCTGATTGCGTCAGGCCGGCCCAATTGATCAGCGCTCCCCCGGGGGTTGTACTTGTTCACGATAATCGCATGCAACTACATAATACACCAGATTTTATGTTTTGTCCACATAAATATTAATTATTGTTACCTTGTTTTTCTGCTGCGTCTGTGCGCGGAACGGGATTTTCTTCTGCCGGCCGCAGGCCTGTGGCTGCTGCGGTACGCCTCCAGTGTTTCTTCTATGACGGTGTAATCCCGCTCAAACAGCTCCTCGCTGATCTGCTTCTGCAGCTGATCACGCGGAACGGTCTCTATGATCTGCCGCACCACATAGCGCTTGTTTTTGCCGGCGTACTTCGGCATCATGTTCAGAGACTGGATATGCGCCAGCTCCGGCCTCCAGAGGATGTGCATTTTTGCTTCGAGATCGACTTTTTCATTGCGCGCGGCGCGGCGGAGCAGGTAGAAGTCAAGAAGCTTTTCCTGCTCTGCCCACTCAACTGTGATGATCCCCCAGCTTGCGGGGACGTGCTCTTCGATATGCATGGCGTGGCTGGTTCCGGCCACTACATAATTGAAGTCGTAATACCGCTCGTAGTCCTTCACCTGCCGCGCCAGCCGGGCGTATGTATCCGCGTCGCTCTTAATTTCCAGGCCGACGAGCGCGTCTTCTGTAACCATAATAACATCCGCGCGCGACCGTCCCATCATCTTTTCCTCGATAATCCGGATTTTTCCGAATTGATCCTCGAGATAATCGAACAGCGGCTCGCGGATGTCTTTGTCTTTTAATCTGGGCTGTGTGCTCATTTTTTATTGTTGTAATTTCTTATCTCGGACGCACCGGGAAACCGACCTTCTTCTGCACCTTGCGCAGCGTCTTCGTCGCATAGTAAGACGCCTTTTCCGCATTTTCTTTGATATAGTGATCCAGCCAGGACTTGTCTGCCTCGATCCGGGCGACTTCTGTCTGGAGCGGTGAAAGAATCGCATTGACGGCTTCCGTCACGGCGCTTTTCAGCGCGCCGTAGCCCTGTCCCTCGAATTCCCTGACAGCCTCCTCCGGCGTCGTTCCGGTGCAGGCGCTGTAGATATCCAGCAGGTTCTTTACGCCCGGCTGCTCATCCCTGTACGCGATGACGCCTTCCGAGTCTGTCACAGCCCGCTTGCATTTGCGCGCGACCGTGTCAGCGTCGTCCATCAGATAGATGCTGGCGTTCGGATTTTCGTCAGATTTCGACATCTTCTTCGACGGATCCTGCAGGCTCATGATCTTCGCGCCGACCTTGGGATAGTACCCTTCCGGAATCGTAAAGACATCTCCAAACAGGTTGTTGAAGCGGATGGCCACATCTCTGGTCAGCTCCAGGTGCTGCTTCTGGTCAATTCCCACCGGAACGACGTCTGCCTGATACAGCAGGATATCCGCTGCCATCAGCACCGGATAGGTATAGAGTCCGGCATTGATATTATCTGCGTGCTTTGCGGATTTGTCCTTGAACTGCGTCATGCGGTTCAGCTCGCCCATATAGGTAAAGCAGTCCAGAATCCACGCGAGCTCGGCGTGCGCCGATACGTGTGACTGATAATACAGGCACGCCTTTTCCGGATCGATTCCTGCCGCGATATAGATCGCCATAAGACGCCGCGCGCGCCTGCGCAGCTCGGCGGGATCCTGCCGGATCGTAATGGAATGCATGTCGACCACGCTGTAAAAGCACATAAATTCATCGCACAGAGCAACCCAGTTCTTCAGGGCGCCCAGATAATTGCCAAGTGTCAGGCTTCCGGTCGCCTGCATGCCCGAAAAAAGGACTTTCTTTCCGTCAATCATAATTCTGTGATTCTCCTCATCGTGTTTTTCTCAAAGGGAAGGGCGGATTGTCAAAGGATCCAGCCCGCGCCTCCCTGACCTAATGAGTAAGTTTATCACGTTTCCAGGAACTTCGCAATTTCTCTGCTGATTTCTTCGAAGTCAATCCGGCATTTTCCCCGGGATATTCCCACCTCTATGATGCTCTCGAACGGATACACCTTTTCCGGCTCGTTATTTTCGAAATTGTATACGAAGATTTTTCTGTGCATGGGATCGATGATCCAGTACTCCCGCACGCCGGCGTTTTTGTATTTGTTGAACTTCAGAACCTTATCGTAACCGATATTAAAAGGCGAGAGTACTTCAATGGCAAAGTCTGGTGCTCCCTCGATCCACCTTGTTTTGAACGGGCCATATCTGCACACAACAAAGACGTCTGGCTGCACCATAGTCCTGTTGTCACGATCCAGACGTACATCTGTCGCGGCGAGAAATGCATCGCAGTCCTCTCCGGACTCCTTGATACAATGATATAATTGATGCCACAGCAATTGGACAATTGCCTGATGGAGAAGTGACGGAGCGAACAACTCTATCAATACCCCGTCGATCAG
>JAFVEX010000180.1 GCA_017475785.1 Eubacterium sp.
GCAGATCAGGTCTCTCGTGACAAGAGAGTATTTCATTCCGGAGTGTCCCATGGCAATTCCGTCACATACGGCAATCGCCGGAAATACGATCGGCGTTCCGCCCGCTTCCGCGACGCCGAGTTTGACCGCGTTCGCGATTTTATCCAGATTCATGTGACCCGGAACGATCTCATTATAAGAGCTTACAATGCCGACCAGCGGACGGCTCAGTTCTTCCTCTGTCATGCCAAGCGCGTTGAACAGACTTCTGTGCGGTGCCTGCTGCATTCCTTTTGTCACTGCGTCACTTCTCATGGGAATCCTCCTTTATCAGTTCTGAACACTGCCCATCCTGATAAAACAGGCACTGTTCTTTTATCTTTTCAGGGTCACGCCCTGGTCATCGGATTTGAAAGTCACCCATCATAATACTTCATTTTTCACGGTATTTCAACGTTTATTCTGGTGTTCTGGCATTTCTGCCAAAAAAAGAGAATCCTGACGGATTCTCTTGTGAAATCTTATTTCTTCTTTGCGTCCTTTTCCGGAGCTTCCTTCTGCGCGGCGAGATCGGCCGGCTTTTCCACCTGCGCGATCGCCTGTTTTTTCATCGGAATCCGGCAGTTTCTGTTGTTGCCGAATTCTACGATTACATCATCCTCGGAAATATCAATGATGACGCCGTAAAACCCGCTGGTCGTGACGACAGCGTCTCCGATTTCTATCGCAGAGAGCATTGCTTCCATCTTCTTCTGCTCTTTCCTCTGCGGACGGATCATCAGGAAATACATAATGGCGATCAGCGCCACTGTCAGAATCAGCATACTGCTCATTCCGCCGCCTGAACCACTGCTGCTGGCTAATATCATAATTTGTTTCCTCCCTGTCTGGATCTATACTGTTTTAATCTGCAGATAAACAACTGCGAACAGTTATCATCATACACAATTCAGATGATTTGGTCAACCTTGAAATGCCGACAGTTTTTCCTGCCGGAACGCTTCAAAACGCCCTTCCCGGATTGCTTCGCGGATTTCTTCCATCAGATGATTATAAAAATACAGATTGTGCAGCACGCACAGGCGCATACCCAGCATTTCTCTGGCCTTCAGCAGATGACGGATATACGCGCGCGAATACCGTCGGCAGACCGGGCATCCGCAGCCTTCTTCAATCGGCTCTTTATCTGTCTCGTACTTTGCGTTAAACAGGTTCAAGTGTCCATGCGACGTGTAGACATGGCCGTGCCTGCCGTTTCTGCTCGGATACACGCAGTCAAAGAAATCCACGCCCCGCGCCACTGCCTCAATGATATTCGCAGGGGTTCCGACGCCCATCAGATAGACCGGCTTCTTGCGCGGAAGCTCCGGGACAACGTGATCCAGTATGTCATACATTTCCTCATGTGTCTCGCCAACGGCAAGTCCTCCGACTGCGTAACCGTCCAGATCCAGCTCCCGGATCTGCTTTGCGTGTTCCACGCGGATATCCGGGTAGACAGCGCCCTGGTTGATGCCGAACAGCAGCTGCCGGCGGTTGATGGTGTCTTCTTTTTCATTCAGCTCGCCCAGCTTCTGCTTACACCGCGCGAGCCAGCGCGTCGTGCGGTCCACGGATTTCTGCACGTAAGCACGGTCCGCCTTGCTGGGCGGACACTCATCAAATGCCATCGCTATGGTCGACGCGAGATTTGACTGAATCTGCATGCTCTCCTCAGGCCCCATAAAAATTTTATGTCCATCGATGTGGGAGCGGAAGGTCACGCCCTCCTCCCTGATCTGCCGGAGCTTTGCCAGCGAAAACACCTGAAATCCGCCGGAATCCGTCAGGATCGGTCTGTCCCATGACATAAAGCGGTGCAGTCCGCCGAGCGTCTTCACCACTTCATCGCCCGGCCGCAGATGCAGATGATACGTATTGGACAGCTGTATCTGCGTCCCGATCTCCTCAAGATCCTCAGTCGAGACAGCGCCTTTGATCGCCGCGACAGTTCCGACGTTCATAAATACCGGCGTCTGCACCGTCCCGTGCACGGTCTCAAACTGCGCGCTTTTTGCCATTCCGTCTTCTGCTATAATCCGATACTCAGCCATACAAGCCTCTTCTATAATATATAGTAAATGATCTGTTTTTCAGTGGATATCCAGACAACCTGGCGCACCCATTATAGCAGGATCCCGCATTTTACACAAGAAAACCGGCTCCGTATCGGAGGGAGCAGTCTTTCGATAATTATTTTATTTTCTCCTCCGACGGCACAAGTTCACCTCTTCCCAGCAGCGCTGGAATCTCGAAAGATGTCTCGAAGGTCTGTGTGACGCCAGTCTGTGAAGCTTCAAAAATCTTCTCCATCAGCTCCAGCTCATGCAGCGCCATTTCCCCGCTCGCGCGGACTGGCCGGCCTTCTTCAAGCGCCATGAGCAGATCAATCAGGCCGATGCCGCGGGAATTGTATGCGTGTGTGGTAGACGTAAAGGGACGGTCGTTTTCTACGACAATTGCCTGCCGTGAGGTCTCTTCCTCCGGGCGCGGCAACGAAAACCAGCGTGTATTCTCCATTGTGCGAAGCAATATTTCTCCGCCGAACAGATTCGGCCCGTCATATGGATCCGGATCTGCCATGCTTAATGTGCCTTTCGTTCCATAGAGCTCCAGGCGCGGAAGCAGTGTCTCCACAGTATCGAAGCTGAGAATCAGTGTGACGATTGCCCCGCACTCATATTCCAGAAGAACTGTCGCGTGAGTGTCGACCTCCACCGGAATCTTCTGCCCCTTGCGGGGACCGATCAGCAGCTCGCGCTCCGGATAAGTGCGTTTCGTCATCGCGGCGCACTTTTTAACCGGCCCCAGAAGGGCGGACAGTGCCCTGTAGTAGTATGGGCCGATGTCCATGACAGGACCTGCGCCTTCACGGTAATAAAAATCAGGGTCTTCCTTAAATGTCTCGTGGCCGCGGCAGGTGATAAACGCAGATGCCGCTGTGATTTCTCCGATTGTGCCGGCCTCCACAAGCTCCCGCATCTTCTGGACACGGCTGCCGAGGAACGTATCCGGCGCGCACCCAAGCAGCAGCCCTCTCTGCTTCGCCAGCAGAACAAGCTCTTTTCCTTCTTCAAACGTGGTGGCAAGCGGCTTCTCACAGTAGACATGCTTTCCGTTTTCCAGCGCCATCTTATTATAATACGCGTGGAATTCCGGGATCGTCAGATTCAGAACCACGTCGATGTCCGGTGACTTGATCATCTCCTCCGCGGTCTCATATGCTTTTTCGATGCCGTATTCTTCTGCTTTTTCGCAGGCTTTTTCGTAGTGTCTGGTGGCGCACCCTGCCAGCGTAACAATGTCCGGGTACAGCTTTAAATTATCAATGTACGCGTGGCTGATGTCTCCCACGCCAACAATTCCTAATCTGTATGGAAGCATTCTCTGTTCTCTCCTTTCGTAAGTGTTGCTTTAAATCAGATCGCGTGTAGTGGGGCGATTCATCGGGTTCGCAGGTCGCGTGCCGATCAATATGCACCTCGCTGCTCCGCGAAAAGCCCCTCGAACCACGCGATAAGATTCCGTAGGTGTACCGTCAATTCCTGAAAGGCGGCCAGTCATTGCCGGTACACCAACTTCATCATAATCGCCTGTTTCTCACGGCTTTTCCATGCAAGTCGCCGCGAGGTGCATATTGACCGTCACGCTTACATTTTTAAAAAGACCTCCTCGTATGAATCGTCCCACCGCACGTCGACTGTTTTAGGGCGCTGAGTAGGTGTGTAAGTGCCCGGCGAAAGTATTCGTTCTGGCAGACATTCGCAGAAATATTCAATGAAACGGAAGGTTAGAGCATGTCAGAGAGCGGGCTGAGAGTTGCCCTTATGACGAACAGGCCGCTCTCCTACAGGCTCTTAGCTTCCGGTTCAGGGGATATTTGCGTGTCTGCCAGAACGAATTTTTCGCCGGACACGCGCCCCATAATCAGGGGTAAATCACAACCTTCAGCGCCTTCTTTTCCCTAAGCAGCCGGATGCCATCCTCAAACTGCTCCAGCGGCAGTTCATGCGTAACAATCTTCGCAAGCTGCTCCTCCATCCCCTTCATCATCTCAATGGCCGCGGGGATGCTGTGATAAACAGCCATCGTCCCGAATATTGTCAGCTGCTTCGTGTTGATCTGCGAGGGGTATACCGTGGAAGTCTGGGTGTTGTTCTGGCCGAAGATCAGGATTTTTCCGCCCTTGTTCATCAGGCCGACGAGCTGCTCAAAGACTGCGCCGGCTCCGACTGCGTCGATGCCGATATCAGGGCCACCGCCCCATTTTTCACGAAGCACCGCATCTACGTCCTCTGTCAACGGGTCGATGATGAACTCCACGCCACACCGTCTGGCATCTTCTCTGCGGGATTCCATCGTCTCACAGAGCGCAAGGTTTCGGACGCCGTACGCCTTCAGCATGTTATAAAAGATCAGGCCAATCGCGCCGGCTCCGTAGAGCACGACTCTCTCGTACGGCTGCGGATTCAGTTCCATCATGCCGTGCATGACACAGGCGATCGGTTCTGCAAGCGCGGCAATTTTTGCGGGGATTTCCTCTGAGACAGGATGCAGAAATGCTTCCGGCGCGACACAGTATTCTGCAAAACCGCCGTTTACCGTCTGCCCGAGGATCGAGGGATTCTCGCACATGTTTGTCAGATTTCTGCGGCAGGCATCACACATCCCGCATGGAACGATCGGCTCAATGACTACGCGGTCGCCCTTCTTGACACTGTTGACACCCTCACCGGTTTCTTCAACAACTCCGAGAAATTCGTGTCCCAGAACTGTCCCGGGCTTTGCGTACTGCCCCGGAGGCACACTCAGCACGTGCAGGTCAC
>JAFVEX010000181.1 GCA_017475785.1 Eubacterium sp.
ACGGATTTGCAGCGGAAATATGCCGCTTGGCGCGGCGCGAATCCGGCGCAGGAAACGAAGCAGAAAGCGACGCACAGGAAACTCGTTGGGAAAGTACAAAAAGAAATTGAGGAGGAAATTATGAAAAAGATTCTGAAGAGATCCGTGATCTTGACGCTGGTACTCGCGCTGCTGGTGGGCACCATGACGACTTCCGCGTTCGCGGCATCGACCATTAAGGTGAATAATGCAGGTTGGACATCAAGCTATGCGGAAGCAAACAAAAAGGCCACTGTGGTCAAAAAGGGAACCTCAAGCGTCAAAATGAAATCCAAGGGACAGGGATTTCTGAAATTTACCGCGAATAAGACAAAGACATGGTCCTTTACCGTATCCAGCCTGAAACACGGGAAATCCTATTCATATGCGTCCGGATATTTTTATGTTATGACGCGCTATGGCCAGAACAATCAGTATATTGGTCAGGAACAGCTGGTCACAAAGGGCGGAAAGAATTCGGCGATGTGGGTTCGAGACAAGAATGCCTATTATAGTAAAAGTGGTAAGGTTTTAACTCGAAATCTGCTCACAAGAACCGGCAAGATTAAACTCCAGAAGGGGCAGAAGGTGTTTATTTATTTCAACCTGACTCCGGGCACAAGCTTCAAACTGAACATCAAGTAAGACAACAGGAGATACAATGAAGAAACTGAAGAGATTGTTGTGGTTGGCCGGCGCATTGGCATTGCTGGTTATGGGAACTGCCATCTGCGCCAGCGCCGCGACAGGGAATATTGATCAGAACCAGAGCTCCGCGACGGAGAAAAGTGTGACCGTGTCCTGGAACACGATCTCCGGCGCTGATTATTATGAGCTCAGCTATTGCAAATATGAGACCTACAAGAAATACAAAAACGAGCATCTGATCGCAGATATGCCCGGCGCCAGTACGGTTCGTGTACGCGGAACCTCCTATACGATTAACTGCGCAAAGGATTCAGCGTTCATGTGCGATGTAATCGCTTTCTCTTCTGCGGGTCTGAAAATAGACCAGGCCGGCTATAACCGTCCGCTCGCGACTGTGCCAGGCAAGTTGAAAAAATTTAAGGTAGAGCGCTGGAACCGAAGCAAGGGCGGATTTTTCATCATGCGGTCAAATCCGTATCCGAATACGATGACTGGCGTTGAGTGGAAGCTTTTGACCAGAAACGGTAAAAAGATCGCAGCGCAGGGCAGGGTAACAGAAACTCTTTATATCGAGGCGCCTGCTGCGCCTACGAATCAGGTTTACCGGCTCTCTGTGCGTGGTTACACGACTGTCAATCACAAGAAATTTTACGGACCCTGGTACACGAAAACGGTTGTTCCGCAGCCAATGATGAAGGAATTGAAGCTGGTCAAGGTCAACCAGGAGAGTAAGATCAAGGTCAGCTGGCGAAAGGTTGCAGGCGCGACAAAGTATATCGTCTACGCTTCCACAAACGCGGCCAAAGGCTACAAAAAAGTGGGGACAGTAAAGAACACAAAGAGTTCCCTCAATGTGTCGAAGATTTACGGAAAACCACTGGAAAAGGGTGTGGAATACTTTTTCAAGGTAAGAGCGGTCAGAGGTAAAGTGAAGAGTACTGTCACAAACTATAGGAGCGGGTATATCTTTACGTCCTACAAGTGATAATGTATTAGCAGAGTTCTTTTCTGCCGAAAGAGAAAGGGCCGTCGCTTTAGCGCGACAGCCCTTTCTCTTTTGGCGCTTTGGCCAGCCCCAGGATCAGCACGGCTCCGATGCGGATACAGTTCGCCGTCAGAACAGCGGCGGAGAAGCCGTAGAGGCCGCCGCGGGGTGTCATGATGACGATGAGGATCATCAGGATGCACAGGTGTGCTGTCTGCAGGCCGAGCTGCCAGCGCTCGCTGGTGAAGGTCAGAACTATGATAAAGAGGTAGGCGGAGAGCATGGCGAGGATCTGTGTCAGGTTTACGATGGTCACGAGGGGCGCGGAAGCCTGCGCGAGATCCGGGTATAACAGGCGGATAAAGAGCGGCGTGCCGATCTGGCAGAGAAGCCAGAATACGGCGCTGACCACAATACCGGCGAGACTCAGTTTGAGAAACTGTGTCCTGCCGGTTTTTTGTTTCCCTTTTGTCAGGTATGAGATCATGATTGTGTTGATGGGCGCGATGAACAGCACCAGAGTTTTTCCGATCAGGGAGACGACGTAGTAGATGGTGACGGACTCGCTTCCCAGCGCGTGCTGAAGGTACAGGCGGTCGATGTTGAGCGTCAGGTTCGTGACGAAGTAGGAGAGCGTCAAAACCGCGCCGCGCCGCAGGACAGTCGGAAACAGGCCGGAGCGGTTTGCCGCGGGCCGGAAAGTACGGCCGTTTGCGGTGACGTACACCAGTGCCGCGCATTCCCCGAGCAGAAAGATCAGGAACCAGTTTCCGCTGACCAGGTAGAGAACATATCCGGCCAGATACCCTGCGCTGCAAATCAGATAATAGATGAAATAGTTCCGGTATTTCAGGGAGAGGCGGTATTCCACATCACCGTAATACCGGTAGATGGTCACAAGTATCAGGACAGCAGAAAGAAGAAAGGACAGCAGGAGACCTGCTCCGTGACTGCTCTCTGCCAGTGTGCCGCGCATGATGACCAGGGAGACGGCGACGCCGGCGGCGCCAAACAGAAGGATGGAGAGATTGTAGTCTCCATTTGTGACATCCAGGTCTCTCCGGAGCACGAGCCGGCTGTTGTTCATGGCTTGGCCTATGGAGGGTCCCAGAATATTGACGAACGCCATGATATATAGAACCACACCGATATCAGCTGTGCCCATCCGCGCGGTCAGCCGGGGGTACACAATCAGCTGAAGCACACCGTTCAGAACCAGCGCGCCCGCAATCGTGTAAAGCGTATTCGAGGTGATTTGTTTCTTGTTTGTCTGCATATCATGCCTCTTTACAGAATCCGGCTAACGGGTTTGGTATTCGGGACAGAGATTTTCAATATATTTCCGCTTTCCGGAAGCAAGCACAGGGATTTCGTCGACAAATGTGACATGGATATCCGCGTCCTCGCCCAGAGCCGGGCGGATCCGGCTGAGCATCTCTGTGACATCCATTTCTTCCTGATTTCCGTTCAGGCGAAGTTCGTATTCCTTCAGGCCGGTCTGCAGGAAGCGGTACTGCTTCACACCTTCTACATCCCAGAGATTGTTTGTGATAACATATGGCGTCACTGCGTGACCGGACGTATCGTACAGCATGTCGCTGCGGCGCCCGTACAGCTCCGTCAGGTAGAGACGGAAGCGGTCTCCTTCCGTCTTGTGGCGCGCGATGGCCGTGTCGCCGTTGTCGTACCGCAGGATCGGAAACGCGCGGTTTGTCAGGTCTGTGATAACGATCCTGCCCAGCGTGCCGTCCGGAGCAGGCTCGTCGCTGTCCAGCTTCAGAATTTCATAATAGTAGCTCTCAGAATTAATATGGTAGGAATTTCCTGTTTTCCCCTGAATCCCCATGATGCCGTTTTCCTCATTTGAATACCAGGACTGCACCGGGCAGCCGAACTGCCGGGAAAGCTGTTCCCGCACAGGGTCGGGCATTGCCTCTGAAATAGGAAGGATCGAGTGGACAGAAAAACCGGAGGTGTCCACATGGTTACGCCGGATGTACTCGCTGATCTCGCTGATTGCGGACGCGTAGCCGACGATACATTTGACTTTCTGCCGCTTCAGGACCGCGAGCATATCTGCGATTGCGTCATCCGAGAGGGAGGAGCTGTCCATCATGATGCTGTTTTCCATGAGCAGCTGCACCCGGCTTTTGCGGACATTGTTGACCCAGACGCGGATAAAGGCCATTTTTTCACCGATGCGGTAGCCGCCGGCCATTCCCAGAAAAATGCTGTCTGCCGTATTGCAGAGAATTTTCTGGCGATCCTGAATCATCGAGAGCGGCGTGCCGGTAGATCCGCTGGTCGTCATGACGCGGTTGTCCTTTGCGCCGACATATGGCCTGGAGAGAAAGGCGTCATACTCGCTGCGGAATGTATCCTTGTTGACGACCGGGAGTGATGTGAGCGGCGCTTCCGGGTCAAAATCACTATAGAAATCAGTCGTTTCCACGGCGTGCCGGATCAGTCCGCGGATCCGATCCTCCGTCTCCGCGCGGGATGTGCCGTGCGTCCAGGCATACCGGTTCGCGGCGATCCGCTTCCGGACAAAGCCCCCGCGCGCTGCGTCGAGCGCAAAATAACCGTCCCAGCGGGCACGTTCCATCAGGGTGTTCTGTTTCTTGATCATACTCATTTTCTCCGGTTCGGGTTTATCTTCTGTTTTTGACAGTTTTTTGTCCGGCGGCCCGCCGCTGCGGCAGGACTCTGCAAATACAAAAATACTGCTGTTATCTTACTAAATGTTGGGAAAAATAACAAGTCTCGCGAAAGAAACAGGATTGCGTGTGTCCGTGTTCTTTTAGTTCACAAATATCTTTTCGAAAAAAATAAAAAATATTACAAAAATATTAAAAATATGAATTGACAATTACGAATTCATTTACTAAAATAAGCGTGTATGTAAAGCAGCCGTAATGGTCGGCGTCATATAAGGATTTATTATCAGAGGGGAGACGTAAGAAAATGAAAAGCCGCAGGTTTACAGCAATACTGATTGTTTTATCGCTGCTTCTGATGCTAATGCCTGTGCAGGTGTTTGCCCAGAAAGACGGGGAGCCCGCAGATGTCGCGGCATCCTCAGTCAGTCTGGAAGAGCAGGAAGAGGTTTCCGGGGAAAAAGAGGAACTGGTGTCAGCGGAAGCAGAACAGCCGGCATCTGATGAGGCGGAAGATCCGGTAGCCGGGGAGGAGCAGCCGGCGGAAGATGCGGCTGCGCAGGATGAGGCAGACGCAGAGTCTGCGGAAATAACCTCCGAAGGAAAGATGATGGAGTCTGCAGCGTTCGCGCCGATGCAGGCATTTGCCGATGCGGAAACGGATTCTCCGGAAGCGGCAGAGGAAATGCAGATTGCAGAAGAAGACGCAGAGACACCATCTGCCGGCCCCGCGAAAATCGGCGAGGCAGATGATGGCGCAGAAGCATCCTCAGACGAGGGAGAGGAAGGTTCTTCTGCAAAGAAGGCAAATGAGCTGGAATCGGAAGAAGGCACAGAAGAAAGCACAGAGGCAGATGAGACAATTGCCCAGCCTTCTTTTGAGGCGACGTCATCCGCTGTGACCGGAAAGACGGCGGAAAAAACAGAAGAGTCTGACGGGCAGATTACAGTAACCTACACGGGGACGATCCCGGAGGACGCGGACGGAGATCTGAATATCAATGTCAGTGATTTTGGAACAGCGGACATCGGCGCGGAAGCCGGCGACGTGATTAAATACGTGATCAATCTCACGGACAATACGGCTGCCTATGCGTGGAAGACCAGCAGCGGCGCGGTCGCGCTCGCGGACGCGTCAGGAGCGGTCAGCTCTGAGATCGCGAAAACAGCCGCGGCAGCGGTACAGCTGGGACAGGATACCGGTTCGCTGAACACAGCCGACAACTGGATGGTAGTGCCGGATGGCTATGAGAGCGCCGGCGGAAACGCGTTTGACCAGATTATTTCGAATCAGTGGAATTCCGGGCAGAGCAGCCAGTCCATCGTATACTATCAGAAGGTTGCATCAGCTTCCTCCATCGATTCCGCAACTGCTGAAATACTTTATCCTGTAGTGCAGTTTAAACTTGAGAAGACAGAATCCGAAGACGAGACTGCCGCTGTCATAGAAGAAAATGAAGTGACAGAGGAAGAAACAGCCGGGAGCGTCCTGCAGGGAAGCGTTCCGCTTTCTGTCAAAAAAGTCCTGACAGGCCAAACCCTGAAGGCAGATCAGTTCAGCTTTGAGCTGAAGGACGCAGACGGAAATGTCCTGCAGACGAAAAAGAACGCAGAGGACGGAACAGTGGCATTCGATTCGCTTTCCTTTACAGAAAACGACATCGGAGAGCACAAGTATTCGATCAACGAAGTGCTTCCGGAAGGCGCGCAGGCTGACGCAAGCGGCAAGGTTGTCGTTGATGACATCGAATATGACACGCATTCCGAATCTGTTACGATCACAATTGCCCTGAATGATGAGGGCAAGCTTAAGGCAACGGTCAGACAGAGCACCTCAGAGCTTACCTTTACCAACAAATACGTTGAGGGAAGCAGTCCATCCGGCGCGGCTACAACACAGAGAACCAGCCCGAACACAGGTGACACTACGCCATTCCTGCCGTATGCGGGGATGCTGCTTCTGGCCGGCTGCGGGCTTCTGGCTCTGCAAAAGCGCGCAAAACGTGCATGAAACGTCATTTAAAACAGATGTAACAGCCATTATGGGGCAGTTACAAAGCAGTCTGATTGCATGAACCAGGCTGCCGCGGGAATCAGTCGATCCGCGGCAGCCTGCTTTGTATGAGTTGAAAATAATTCCAAACTATAGTAAGATAGTATCCGTATAACTATGCCACCCGTTGTCATTTTACACAGGAAGTGCTGATAAATCCGGACTGTTCTGCTTCTGTGGGGAACTGATCATACATTCAGTGCTTTTCTGATATGAAGGGATGCGCCATGAACATTGGTGAAGTGAGCAGAAGACTTGCGTTTAATGCCATCGATAAGCTTCAGGGAGGCCGGCTGAACACGCTGAAGGAGGTCAACAAGGCTGAGATTACGGGCGGGGTGACACCGGACTATCAGCTCCGGCGCCAGCGCGCGCTGCTGCAGTACGCCTCGGCGAACTGTCCGTTTTACCGGAATCTGTACGCTTCCGGCGCGCTTTCCGGTGAGGATGGCGAACTGTCTCTTCAGAAATTCCCGGTGCTCAACAAGCTGGAGTTTATCGGGCACTACGAGGAGATCCTCAGCGACGCCTACAGGGACATGAGAGAATCCCTCGCGCATCTGACGACGAGCGGATCGACGGGAACGCCGTTTACGGTGCTGGCGGATCCGGAGAAAATGAACCATGTCAATATGAATTTTATGGCTGTCCTGGAGCTCAACGGATTCCGGATGGGCATGAAGCGCGGAGAATTCCGCGCGTGGATTGAAGGAAAAAACACGATTTCGCCCTGGCGTTCCTTTAAAAACAACCTGAAAATGATCGAGATCTCCAACATGGGAGACGATCAGGTGCGGGGGATTTTCGAGCGGCTCAGGAAAGAGCGCATACAGGTGCTGGCGATGTACTCGAGCGCGCTGACCGCGATGACGGACTACGCGGAGCGCGCCAGTCTGGATGTCAGCGGCTGGGACGTCGAAATGATCTTTACAATGGGAGAGGCGCTGCCGGCTTCGACACGGGAAAAAGCAGAGCATCTGTTCGGAATCCGTCCTGTGCTGTCCTACGGCAACAATGAGAACGGGTTTATTGCCGTCAGTCTTGACGGCGCGGATACCTATACGATCGATCTCTACAGCTATGCCGTCGAGATTCTCAAGATGGACAGCGACGCGCCCGCAGAGGAGGGTGAGCTGGGCAGAATTGTCGTGACAGACTATTACAACCGCGCCTTCCCGATGATCCGCTATGACACCGGAGATACCGGTAAGATGCGGCAGGTGGCAGATCCGGACGGCCGCATTCACGCGGAATTTACCGAGATTTACGGCCGGCGCGGATCCCTGCTCTACAACACGGCGGGAGAGCCGCTTTCCATGCATGTGTTTATGAACAACCTGCTGAATTTTGAAGGGATTCTGCGGCAGGCGAAGTGCACGCAGACAGGACTGAAGTCTTATCTTCTGACCCTGAATCCGTATGAAGGCGTTGAAGTGGATGAGTCGGCAGTTATCGGTTCTTACCGAAAATATCTGGGAGAGGACGCGGAATTCGAGGTGGAATATGTCGAGGCGCTGCCGGTGCAGCAGTCCGGCAAGACGATGGTCTGCGAGCAGAAATGCGAAGCGTATCTGTAATCTTTGCGTAAACAGCTGTTATTGCGCAATGCTTCTGTGTTGTTGAAGAGTTCGAGCAATATGAAAGTATCTGATTATCTTGTAAAAGCCTGTCTGGAGGCAGGTATCAGGGATGTTTTTCTGGTGACGGGCGGCGGCGCCATGCATCTGGATGATTCATTTGGCCACAGTCCGGATCTGCGGTGCACCTACCATCACAATGAACAGGCCTGCGCGATGGCGGCGGAGGCGTACGCCCGTGTAAACAATCAGCCGGCGCTGGCACTCGTCACTTCCGGACCCGGCGCGACGAACGCGATGACGGGCGTCCTCTGCGCGTGGATGGAATCGATTCCGATGCTGGTGATTTCGGGACAGGTCCGCTATGCGACGACTGTGAGAAGCAGCGGACTGAACCTGCGCTCCATGGGAATCCAGGAGTACGACATTACGAAGAGTGCCGCGGCTATGACAAAGTATGCTGTCATGGTCACGCGCAGGGAGGATGTGCGGTACTGCGCGGAGCGGGCGTTATACGAGATGACGCACGGACGGCGGGGCCCTGTGTGGCTGGATGTGCCGCTGGATGTGCAGGCGGCGGAGATTGATCCGGAGGCGCAGAGAGGGTTTGTGCCGGAGGAAACAGAAAAAGATGACGGAAATAAGTATTTTCCGGATGAGCTGATCAGTCAGATTACAGGCCGTCTGCAGGGCGCGGAGCGCCCGGTTCTGTTCGGCGGATACGGCGTCCGCGCGGCAGGCGGCGCGGAGCTGTTTCTGGAGCTGGCGGAGCTGATCGGCGCGCCGGTGCTGACAGGTATGTCGAGCATCGATCTCATACCGAGTGACCATCCGCTCTATGCGGGCAGGACAGGCATGACCGGCTCGCGGGGCGGCAACCTGACGATGGCAGGCTGTGATGTGCTTCTCTCGATCGGAAGCCGCCAGAGTTTTCTGCAGACCGGTTTCAACAGCCAGGACTGGGCGAGAGAGGCTTATACGATCCTGAATGACTTGGACAGTGAAGAACTGAAAAAGCCGAATCTGCATGTCTCGCTGCCAGTAGTCGGCGACGCGCGCGCCCTGATGGAGCAGCTGGCCGCGCGCCTGAAAGAACTGGGATGTACGAAGGAGAAGCCGCTGGTTCGCGGCCCGGGCTGGACAGAACGCGCATCTGCGCGCGAAAAGCGGTACCCGGTTGTCACAGAAGAGGAAAAGGCGCCGCAGGCAGACGGAAAGTCAAATATTTATGCTTTTTATGACATGCTCTCAGAGCTGCTGCCGGAGGGCGCGCAGGTTCTGGCGAGCTGCGGCACGTCCCGCGTGGCCGGGACACAGGCGTTTCAGATAAAAAAAGGCCAGCGGTTTTACACAAATTCGGCAACTGCCTCGATGGGCTACGGGCTCCCCGCCGCGATCGGACTGGCAAGGGCGCTGAACCCGGCGGCGCGGCAGACGCGGGAGACGGCAGATAGCGCGGACACGGAAAATCGCGGGCGGGGCACAGAGCCTTCGGAACAGACGCGGGTGATTCACGCAGTCGACGGAGAGGGCTCACTGATGATGAATCTGCAGGAGCTCCAGACAATTTCGACAAATCACCTGCCGGTGCGGATTTTCCTGATCCGGAATGAGGGCTATCACTCCATCCGCCAGACACAGCGGGCTTATTTTGGCGAGCCGCTGATCGGAATCGGCGAAGAGAGCGGCGACCTCGGTTTTCCGGACCCGGCGAAGCTGGCTGATACCTTTGGACTTTCATACAGCTGCTGCCTGTCAAATGAGACACTGCGGGAGGATCTGGAGCGCGCGCTGCGCCTGCCGCTCCCGGCACTGATACAGGTCGAAGTGTCGCCGCTTCAGAAGACAGAGCCCAAGGCGGCTTCCCGAAAGCTGGAGGACGGAACTATGGTGTCCGCCCCGCTGGAGGACATGGCGCCGTTTCTTCCCAGAGAGACACTGGAGGAAGAACTGGAAATCCCGATGACGGAAAGTGAGAAAATGCGGTAGAACAGACCGCGCGCCAACCAAAAAGGAATCTGCTTATGGAAAAGAAAAAGCTGCTCTCGGTCGTGATTCCGACTTATAACGAGCAGGAAAATGTCGAGGCGATGACGGAGACGCTGGTGGATATTTTTGAAAACCAGCTCCCGGCGTATGACTACGAGATCATTTATATCGATAACCACTCCAGGGATGACACGCGCCGGATTCTGCGGCGTCTCTGCGCGGAAAACAGGCGCGTCAAGGCGATTTTTAACGCGCGCAACTTCGGCCAGCTGCGCTCGCCGGTGCACGGCCTCAAGCAGGCCTACGGCGACGCCGTTCTGCGCCTGAATGCCGATTTTCAGGATCCGCCGGAGATGATTCCGCAGTTTGTGGAGGCGTGGGAGAAGGGCTCCAAAATCGTTATTGGCATCAAAAACAAGACGAGCGAAGGACGGTTTATGGCGTCCATGCGCAAAATCTACTATAAGCTCTTGCGCAAAATCACGGACATTGGCCACATCGAGAACTTTACCGGCTTTGGTCTGTACGACAAGGCGTTTGTCGATGTTGTCCGGGGGATCGACGACCCGATGCCCTATCTGCGTGGAATGATTGCAGAGCTGGGATATGACTACGAGACCATTCCATACGACCGCCCGAACCGGCGCGCCGGAAAGAGCAAAAATAATTTTTACAGCCTCTATGATGTCGCCATGACAGGTATCACGGCGTACTCAAAGGTGATTCTGCGGTTTGCGACTTTTATCGGCTTCGGAATCGGGGCGCTGTCTTTCCTCGTGGCCATCGTCTACTTTATCCTGAAGCTGATCCACTGGGACTGGTTCCGCTCCGGAATCGCGCCGCTCGTGATCGGCGTGTTCTTCCTGGGCGGCGTGGAATTGTTTTTCATCGGGCTTCTGGGAGAATACATTCTTGCGATCAACCAGCGGGTGCTGCACAGGCCGCTGGTGGTCGAGGAGGAGCGTCTGAATTTCGATGAGACCGATGATCTGGAAACTTTATAACAGATACAGAGAGGTCGTGAATTACCTTGTCGTCGGCGTCCTGACAACAGTGGTGAGCCTGGGGGTGTATTATACCTGCGTTCTGACCTTTCTGAATCCGCAAAATGCCATTCAGCTGCAGGCGGCCAATGTCATTTCATGGGTCGCGGCGGTCACATTTGCTTATTTTACCAACCGGATTTTTGTGTTCCGGAGCAAAGACCCGCGCATGCTGCGTGAGGCGGCGAAGTTCTACAGCGCACGGCTGGGGACGCTGCTGATGGAGATGGCAGTGATGTTTCTGATGGTGACGGCAGCCGGACTGAATGATAAAATCGCGAAGCTGGTGGTGCAGGTGCTGGTTACCGTGGCAAATTACGTATTCAGCAAGCTGTTTGTATTTCGCAGTAACAAAAAAGAACTGTAAGAACCGTTGATTTCTGCAGTGAGTGTGCCGGAAAGTGAAGGTTCGCGATTATCCGGCAGCGCAAATTAAAAGGTACACACGATATGAAGCTGTTAAGTGTAACAAAACGTAATCAGATTGATAAAAAGAGGAGAGGCCTGTGGGTGAGGCGGGCCGCCCTGCTGCTGGCGCTGATTCTGCTGGCGGAGCCTGCGGGACTGGCCGCGGGCGCGCGGGATGTGAGCGCGGCAGTGACGGAAAGCACGTCTGCTTCTTCTGCCACAGGTACAGCAGCGGCATCGAAGGTGACGAAGCGGATCCTCAACGTCCCGTACATCAACCAGCATCTGGGTCTGTGGGTGCCGGAACAGCACGGCTACACGAATGCGTGGTGGGCAAATCAGACATTTGAGGGCTCGTCCCGCATCTTCAGCTATTACGGCTGCGGGTTTGCGTGCGCGGCCATGGCGATTTCATACATGCGCGGCTCAGTCATCAACCCAAAAGAGATCATGACGAGAGCCTGCGGGTTCAATGGTATCGCGGCAGACCGGGATGTCGGCGTGCGGTCTGCGGCGAAGTACGGCTTCCGCGCCTATACACTGCACAGTCCCACCAAACAGCAGATTATCAACGAGCTTGTCGCGGGCAACCCGGTCATGGTTCTGGAGCAGCACTCGAAGTTTGGCGGCGGCAACGGACACTATGTCCTGCTGATCGGCTACTGGAAGCGGGACGGCATCGATCAGTTCGCAGTGTCGGATCCCAGCAACCAGTTCATGGCCTGGGTGTGTGACCAGAAGACCCACACATGGGAAGATGTCAACCAGGGCGCCTGGCACATTGACAGCGAGCTGGTTTCTGGAGAGTACACGGTATTCTGCGCGGCGAACAAGCAGGTCGAGATCGGCGGAAAAGAGTATCTGCAGAGTCCGGAGGGAACACTCCTCAAAGGCTTCCAGTATCTTGAGAAACAAAACAAAACCTGCTATTATGATTCGACGGGCGCCATGGTGCACGGCCTGAAAAAGATCGGGAAGTATTTCTATTACTTCGACAAAAAAACAGGCGCCATGAAGACGAACGGCTTCCAGTATATCGCCGAGAATGGCAAGACGTTTTATTTTAACAGCAAAGGGCGCGCCGTTTCCGGCCTGAAGAAGATCAACGGGAACTATTACTATTTCCGGACGTATAATATGAAGAAGGGCTTCGTTTATATCTCCGAGAAGAAAAGAACCTGTTATTTCAACAGCAAGGGCCAGATGGTTTTCGGCCTTCATAAGATCAAGGGAAAGTATTATTACTTTGCCGCAAAAACCGGCGCGATGAAGAAGAACGGTTTCCAGTACATCGCGGAAAAGAAAAGGACATGCTATTTTGACAAAAAAGGGCGCATGGTTTTCGGAAAAAAGAAGATAAACGGAAAGTGGTACAACTTCAACAAAAAGACCGGCGCGATGATTAAAGGGTAAGGAGAAAACAGCACATGGAGCAGAACGTGGTTTCCAGAAATTTTATCGAACAGTATATTGACGCGGATCTGAAGGACGGCACGTACACAGAGGTCTGCACGCGGTTTCCTCCGGAGCCGAACGGCTACCTTCACATCGGCC
>JAFVEX010000182.1 GCA_017475785.1 Eubacterium sp.
CTCAGCTGATCGCGAAGCGCGACGGTCTGGATGAGGGGACGCTGTCTTATCCGACTATTGACTACGGACTCCGCGGCGTCTGCTTCACGGAGGCATGCCTCGCGAGCAACCTGGATGGAAATACGTGGAAGAAGGTCGCCAAGATCTGAGCGCGCGGTAAGATGGTTCCAGCCTGAATCCGAAGAGGATTGTCTGCGGGCGCTCAAAGAGCAGAGTGATTCCAATATAATCATTTCAGTTCTTTTGAGGAACGAATCATTTTTATAACAAAATAAGATTAATAAACAGAGCGCCGGGTAAATTTAAACAATTTACCCGGCGTTTCTTTGTGCAATAACACGAAAACAATTAGGAAACGGAAAAATATTGCTTCATACATTGACAAAATTGCTGAAAAAGCGTAAGTTTAATAAACAAACAAGATATTTATTAAACAAAGATTAAACGAAGTTGGTTCAAAACGTAGAAAGGATGAGCGGGAGATGGGAAGCTACCTGGAAGTCAGGGATATTTCAAAAACCTTCTATGGTGTTTACGCCCTCAAGGACATCACCTTCGGCATTGAACGGGGAACTGTCCACGCAATCATGGGGGAAAACGGCGCAGGGAAGAGTACCTTGATGAAGATCCTCGGCGGGAATTACAGCGCAGACACCGGCGCGGTCTATATCAATGGAGAGCAGCAGAAGATCAACAACGTCTTTGACGCGGCGAGATGCGGCATCAGCGTCATTTACCAGGAGTTCAACCTGCTGCCGGACCTGACTGTCGCGGAGAATATTTTTATTTCAAATTACCCCGCGAAGACGTTTCTGGGCATCGTCGACAAGAAAAAGCGCTCGGCGGACGCAAAAAAGCTGCTGGACATGCTGAACATCGACGTGCATCCGGATGAGCTGGTCAAGAACCTGTCAGTCTCCCAGAAGCAGATGGTCGAGATCGCGAAGGCACTCTCCCGCGACTCCGAGATCATTATCATGGACGAGCCGACTGCTCCCCTGAACCACACAGAGGTCGAGAAGCTCGAGGAGATCGTGGCGATGCTGAAGGGGCAGGGCAAGACGATCCTCTACATCTCTCACCGCCTCAAAGAGATCTTTGATATGTGCGACACCGTTACCGTTCTGCGCAACGGCAGATACGTAGACACTGTGCCGGTCAGCTCCGTCACGGAGAACGACCTGATCCGCATGATGGTCGGGCATGAGATCGTCGACGAGAGCAACCGTGAGACCTACGTACAGGACAAGGTTGTGCTGGAAGTGCAGAACCTGACCGTCAAGGGCGCGTTCGAGAACGTCAGCTTCCAGCTGCACGCCGGAGAAATCCTCTGCCTGGCCGGATTCGTCGGCTGCGGGCGCGAGGAGGTCGTGGATACGATTTACGGACTGATCCGCCCGGACAGCGGCAAGGTGCTGATCGACGGGCAGGAGGTGCGGATCAAAAATCCGCTCGACGCCGTGAAGCACGGAATCAATTACATCACA
Organism: Eubacterium sp.; assembly: GCA_017475785.1. The sequence continues at coordinate 1,488 of JAFVEX010000182.1, forward strand.
GACGACCGAAAGGACGCCGGAATCTTCCCGCTGATGTCCGTCCGCCAGAACACGACGATGATGAGCATCCGCAACCTGAAGAAAAAAGCCGGATTCTATCTCGATCCGAAGGACGAGCTGGAAGATCTGGAGAAGATGACGAAATACATGTCCATCAAATATGACAATGAGGGGCAGAAGATCTCGTATCTGTCCGGCGGAAACCAGCAGAAGGTGCTGCTCGGCAGGGATCTGCTGCTGGACACAAAGGTGTTCATCATGCGTGAGCCGACCCGCGGCATCGACGTCGGCGCGAAAGAGGAAATCTACAAGCTGCTGTATGAGCTGGCGAGCCAGGGCATGGGCATTCTCGCGATTTTCTCTGATATGAATGAGCTGATCAAGGTCAGCGACCGCGTGATCGCGATCTGGGACGGCAGAATGAGCGGCGAGATCTCCCGCGCGGAATTTACGAAGGAATCGATCCTCTCGATGTCGGCAGGCGTCGCGGAGAGTGAAGCAGCAGAAGGAGGGGCGTCATGAAGAGAAGAAGAATCAGTTTCAATACGCTCAGCCTGATTGTGGTTGTCATCGTCCTGTTCATCGTCTTTACGATCCTGCAGCCGAATATGGCGACGATCTTCAATATCCGGAACATTCTGGTTCAGGTCTCGCTGACGGCAATTGCCGCCGCGGGCATGACCTTCGCGTTTACCGCGGGCGTGTTTGACATGTCGATCGGATCCATTCTGGCGCTGGTCAGTGTCTTTATGGCAAAGGTCGCGTCCACGAAGGGACTGTTCCCGGCGATCATCGTCGGCATCCTGATTGGCATTATCGTCGGCATCGCAAACGGACTGATCGTCACGAAGCTGCACATTCAGGCGTTTGCGGCGACACTGGTTTCGATGATCATTATCCGCGGCATGGCCGTCCTGATGTCCTCGGGCGCGGATATTCCGCTGTACGGCATGAATGCGGTGAAGTTCATTTCTTCCGGAACCATCGCGAAAATCCCGTTCCCGATCATCCTGATGGTGCTGGTGTACGCAATCTGTTATTTCATCTATTACAAGACGGCTTTTGGCATGAAGGTGCGGAGCGTCGGCTCAAACGAGTCCGCCGCCCACACGTCGGGTATCAAGGTTGACCGGATTATCATCGCAGCGTTTGTCATGACAGCTCTGACAGCGGTTGTTTCCAGCTTTATGAAGACGGCGCAGGTTATGTTTGGCAAGGTGTCTATCGGCGAGGACTTCTCGCTGGAGGTCATGACGACGGTCGTCCTCGGCGGCACGGCGATCAACGGCGGATCGGGCAACCTGACCGGCTCCCTGATTGCCTCGATTCTGATCGCGGTCATCAAGAACGGTCTGAACCTGCTGAATGTCAACACATATTATCAGCAGCTGGTCATCGGCATCGTGTTCATCCTGGCACTGATTCTGAACGGTATCCGGGAGATGCGCGCGCAGTCCAAGCTGAAGGAAGGGATCGGTGCGGCGTAATGAAGAGAAAAAGTTTCAGCCTTAGCGGGCACCTGATTATTTTTGTGCTGATCGCATTCTGGATCGTCATGATGTTTGCGAGCCCGACATTCCGGAGTCTGAGTAACACGGAGAGTATTCTCCGCGAGGCGTCTATTACCGGCATCGCGGCGATCGGCATGACGTATGTCATCATCATGGGTGATTTCGATCTGTCCATCGGTTCCATGCTGGCGATGGTCGGCATTATGTCGGCGGCAGTACTGAACAAGACCGACAGCTCCGCGCTTGCTGTGCTGTTCGCGATCGTCCTCGCTACGATCTGCGGTCTGCTGAACGGCCTGGTCATTTCCTACTGCAACCTTCCGGCGTTCATCATGACGCTCGGCACCTATTATATTTACAGGGCGGGCGCGTATATTTTCAACAAGGCAAACGGTATCCCGATCTCCAACAAGGACTTCATCAGCATCGCGAACAACAACATCGGAATCCTTCCGATCCCGTTCATCCTGATGATTCTTGTCGGCGTCGTGGCGGCGGTGCTGCTGAACCGGACCGTGTACGGCCGCGAGGTCACGGCGCTGGGCAATTCAGTTCTGGCGAGCCGCGTGAGCGGAATTGATACGAAGAAGGTGAAGATGATCGCGTTTGGAATCCTGGGATTTTGCACCGGCATTTCCGCTGTTCTGACGACAGGAAGACAGACGCTGGCGTCTCCGGATGTCGCGAGGAATTTCCACTTTGACGCGATTACAATGGTCGTCCTGGGCGGCACGAAGCTCTCCGGCGGCGAAGGAAGCATCGCGAACACTGTGTTCGCGGCAGTGCTCTACGCGCTGATCACGAATCTGCTGAACCAGTTCCACGTAGACGCGCAGTGGCAGCGAATCGTCATGGGAATCATCCTGCTGGTCGCGTTCTCGTTCGATTTCTTCAGCGGGCTGATCACGAATTACCGGACAAAGAAACGTATCAGAAAGATGGAGGCGGCTTCCTGAACCGGAACAGAAGGGTTCCTGCAGGGCAGTTGGCCGCGCCGGGTGTGATGTGATGGTACCGCGGGAGGATCCCCGCGTATCATGCAGGATTATGGGTGATCCTGCGGATAAAGAATCAAACAACATAATATTTCAAGAAAAGGAGCGAAGGTATGAAGAAGAGAGTAGTAGCACTGACACTCGCTGCAATGATGGCAGCAACTCTGGCAGCCTGCGGATCCAGCGGAGCTGACACTGCAGCGACAGCTGCTTCCAGCGCGGCTTCTGCGGCGGCCAGCGCGGCATCCGAGGCAGCGGAAGAGGCGGCCGAGGCAGTATCTGAGGCGGCAGACGACGCGGCCGAGGCAGTTTCCGAGACGGCAGACGCGGCATCTGAGGCGGCTTCTGAAGTGGCAGAAGAGGCAGTCGCGGCAGCAGATGAGGCGACAGGCGACGCGGCAGACGGCGAGAGCAAAGGCGTCATCGCTTATTCTGCGTACAATATGGCGTGGGAGTACTATGTAACACTTTCCGCAGGTATTAAGGACGCGGCTGAGGCAGCAGGCTATGAGTATATCGAGATGGACGAGCAGAGTGACCAGGGCGTCATGATCCAGCAGTGCACAGACCTGCTGAATCAGAATATCGCGTGCCTGATTCTCTCTCCGTGCCAGCCGGACGCAATCACGCAGCTGCGTGAGCTCGCGAATTCCAAGGGCATTCCGCTGATCTGCGCAGATCTTGGTCCGCAGGATACGCCAGATCTGTATGACGCGCTTGTCGGTTCCGATAACTATGACGGCGGCGTCAAGGCGGCAAACTACGTTGCTGAGAAGCTCGCTGACGTAGAAGGCTCCAAGAAAGCCGGCATGATCACCGTCGACGTGGCGAATACCAACATCTCCAGAACAGACGCGTTCCGCGACACCATCGAGCCCCTCGGATGGACAGTCGTTTCCGAGCTGAACGGAAAATCCGAGCCGGAGGTTGCTTACTCTGACGCGCAGAACATGCTGACAGCAAACCCGGATATCGAGGTTATCTACTGCAGCAACGACCCGATGGCAATCGCTGCGGCACAGGCTGTTTCAGACGCAGGCCTGACACCTGGCAAGGATGTCTACGTCATCGGATTTGACGGACAGTCCAACATCTTCGACCCGATCGACAACGGCGAGATTCTCGCGACAGTATGGCAGGACCCGTACGGAATGGGTCAGATCTCAGTCGAGACCTTCCTGAAGATCCGCGACGGCGAGGAGCTGACCTATGACCTTCCGGAGCAGAAGCGTATCTATTCCGACCTCGTCATCATCGACAAGGACAACTCTGCTGAATACAGACCATAATCTGATACATCATAAGATCATGTAGTAGTTCCGGCGGGGCATCTGCTTCGGCAGGTGCCCCCGGTCTGTCTCTGGCGAAGCCCTTCCGGGTGTTCGTCTGTGAGCAGGAGGAACGCAAGAGCAATCATATCTGTTATTTGGTGAGGACAAATGAAGCACTGGAAACTGGGAATCTGTATGTGGGGAATGCCTGAGAAGGGGATTCCAGCCGTAAAAAAAGCGGCAGAACTTGGCTTTGCGGGGATCTCCATGGATGTCAGCCTGTTTGACAGGCCGTCGCGCGCCGCGCATGCGGAGGCCATCCGGACATACCAGGAGGCTGCGCAGGCATATGGGATCGCGTATCCTTCCATGTCGGTGGAAATCCTGAATGAGATCGGCCTGACAAAGCAGACCGGATCCGCCGCGTGGCAGACCATGAGGGATTACTGCCTGCGGGGAATCGAGACAGCTGCGGAGCTGGGCGTGGATGTTTTGCAGCTGCCGAGCTTTAATGACGGGGCGATCCGTTCGGAAGAAGCGTTCGCACAGACCTGCGAGACACTGGCCATGCTTTGCCGGGAGGCTGGAAAAGCCGGCGTCCGGATTGCCAGCGAAAACGACCTGAATCTGGAGCTGAGCCTGCGTCTGCTGGAAGAAGTCGCGGAGGACCAGTTCGGAATTCTGTTCGACACACAGAATTATTATTTAAACGGGATAGAAAACACACCGGAGATCTTCCGGGCGATAGCGCCGCGCGTCCTGCAGGTTCACCTGAAGGACGGCGTGAACGGAACGGTCAGCAACGCGCTGATCGGAGAGGGAGAATCCGGTTTTTACGATACGGCAGAAGCAATCAAAGATGCCTGGGAAGGCGAGTGGCTTCTGGTCGAGACTTATTACGACAGGCCGCCGTTTTGCGGAGCGGAGAATACAGACGCGTTGATGATGCGCGACCGGGATACCTGCCGGGACTTCTTTGGAATCCGGCAGAGCTGAGTTCCTGTGAGAGCGGGCATCAGCCCTGGAGCCCTGTGATGAAATCTGTAAAAAAGCCTGCAAGAAACTGAAGCGGATCCAGAGCAAGGCATGTGTGATCCCGGAAAGAAAGAAGACGGATGGAGGAGAAAACAATGTTAGCAGCAGTATTTAAAGGAAATGGCGTGTTATCTGTGGAGGAGGTTCCGGTACCGGTAATTGAGAACCCGACAGATGTTCTGATCAAGGTGCGCGCGGCCAGCATCTGCGGCAGCGACCTGCACTGTCTGAATGTGCCGCCGGCACAGTACGCGAAGCCCGGAACGATCATGGGCCATGAGTTCTACGGAGAGGTCGCGGAAATCGGGAGCGGCGTCACCCAGTTCCAGGTAGGAGACTATGTGGTTGTCGACAACATTCTCAAGTGCCACAACTGTGAGGACTGCAAGACCGGTCACGACAACCTCTGCCTCGACGCAAAGGTGTTCGGGCAGACCCTGAACGGTGGATTTGCCCAGTACAGCCTGATCCCGGAGGCGCAGCTCTACCACATGCCGAAGGAAGTTCCGTCCTACTGCGCGGCGCAGACCGAGCCGCTCTCCTGTGTCATGAACGGCATGAGCAAGCTGTCGGCTACGCCGGACAAAAAGGTGCTGGTATACGGCGCCGGCCCCATCGGCCTGACCTATATCCGCGTGCTGAAGCTGCACGGCATCAAGCATCTGGCAGTCGCGGAGATGTCGCCGTTCCGCAGAGCCTATGCGGAAAAATGCGGCGCGGAGTTTACTGTCGATACCTCGAAGGAGAACCTGAAGGATGTGCTGCAGCGCGAGTGGGGCAGCGGCTGCGATATCGCAATCGACGCAGTCGGCGTCGGCCCGATCTTCGGCGAAGCAGTCGAGCTCCTGAACGGCGGCGGAACTCTCCTGATCGTCGGACAGAACGCAAACGCGCTCTCTGAGGTAAAGCCTGCGACGATCGTGCGGAACGAGCTGACTGTAAAGGGCATGTACTGCGCGCACTTTACCTTCCCGACCGCGATCAAGCTGCTCCAGAACGAGGATCTCGGGCTGGAAAAATTCCTGACGAACAAAGTGGAACTGAAGGACATCCTCACAGGAATTGAAGCGCTCAGAAAGCAGGAAGCCTGCAGAGTCGTCGTATATCCGAACGGAATTTGCTGACAGGATGATTTTTGTTGTGTTTTGGCGGCTTTTCCTGTTATACTTATATTGTGAAGAAAGTACTCTGCTGCAGAGTATTTTCTTTCATGTATTAACAGTTAAGAATCCTGAGGTTGTTTCCCATTATTTAACAGTACTTCCTGGGAGAATGCAGGTGGACAAATGAGAGTAACCGTTCGAAAAATCGCAGAAGAACACAATGTATCTCCGGCAACCGTCTCGCTGGTTCTGAATGACAAGCCCGGCGTGCGGGACGACACGCGCAGAAGAATCACCGCGGCTCTGGTCAGCAACGGCTACCAGATTAAGCGAAAAGACCAGAAGCGGAAGATCCAGTACATCTGTTATCAGAGCTCCGGGTGGTTCGCGGAGCGGCCTGACGGCTTTTACACCTATGTTCTGGAAGGGCTCGACCGCGGGTGCAAGCGGTATAATGCCGCGCTGAACGTCACATATGCCAACAGCGGCAATCTCCAGAAGCTGATTAACCTCTCAGTGACAGAGGGAAGCGACGGGATCATTTTTCTGGGAACGGAGTACAGCCACGAGGCGATCCCGGAATTTCTGGAGTATGAGGTTCCGATCGTCGTGGTGGACAATCCCATTTTCGAGTCCAGGATCAACAGCATCTACCCGGATGATTACGTCGGAATCCACGAGACTGTCAGGCATCTGAAGGGGCTCGGCCACACGGATATCGGCTTTATCACGATTGAGGGTACCTTTGGAGAGTTGTATAACCGCGAACAGATCTGGAGAAATGTCATGCACAACAACGGACTGGAAGTCGTGGAAGACCACGTGCTGCATCTGGAGCCGAGCATGACAGACGCGCGGCGTCAGATTTACGCGTATATTGAGTCGGAAAAGCAGATGCCGACCGCGTTTATGTCGGTCAACGACGTGATTGCGGCTTCAGTTGTGTCCAGCATGACCCAGCGCGGGATCCGCGTGCCGGAGGACGTCTCCATCATCGGCTACGACGATTCGAGCATCTGCGGCATCACGACCCCGACACTCTCGTCGATCCGCTCTGACGTCGCGGCGATGGGAGAGATGGCAGTCCGCAGACTTCTGGAGCTGATCGCGAACGAGAACGAGCCTCCCATGAAGCAAATGCTGGCGACGCGCCTGATTCTGAGAGACTCAATCGCGGAAGCCCGAAAATAAATGGAAATGGTTTTGATGGCATAAAAGGGGCTGTGGAACTAAGCACTGATCTTCGTGCTTAGTTCCACAGCCCCTTTCAGGTATCGTTTTTTACTGCACGGCTGCCTTCAGTGCAGCGATGTCAGCTTTCATGATTTCAAAGTAGTCCGGGTTGATGACGCGCATGTTCTCCAGCTCGTACAGATTCTCGAGAATCAGCCATCCCTCGTAATTCTGCTCCTTCAGGAAGTCGATACTCTGCTGGAAGCCGGTGGTGCCGGTTCCGAGAACCATGGAAGCGTTCTTGCCCTTGACGCCGTCCTTGACGTGCATCTGGTTGATGTAGTACGGATACAGCTCGCGCAGGCACTCCAGCACATCGTAGTCGGTCAGGCAGGCATGGTTGCAGGAATCGTAAAACAGGTAGAAGTTCTCGCGGTCAACCATTTCATAGAGCTTTTTCTGCTCAGCGACGCTGTTCGGGTTCTCGCAGCCGATCTTGATGCCTTTTTCACCGGCGTAGTCACAGAAATATTTATACCGGCGGGAAGCATTTTCGAAATCCTCGTCGGTGACGGCCAGGCTCGGCCCGAAATTCGAGAAGAAGACAAGGCCGATGCCCATGTACGCTGCCGCGTCGATGGCGCCGATGCCCATTTTGTCAAAAATTTCATCGTCCTTTGTGCCGCGCGCGGCCTTGAAGGCGATGTTGTCGCCGTCGCTGACGCCGATGTTTGGATATTCGATGCCGAATTTTTGCTGCGCGTCGAGGTACAGATCCTGCAGGTAGCGCTGGGAGAGCGGATTGCCGTGCTCCCAGGAGCCATACTCGATTGACATGCCGTCCAGTCCCATCTCGCTGACGATGCGCGGCGCGAAGACGCCGGTTCCCGGTACACAGAAATTACAGATTCCGAGTTTTACATTCATTACTTTGATCCCTCCAAGATTGGTGTGCCTCTTTACTCCGGCGGCTTTTCCTGCCGCAATCTGAATTCACTATAGCACATTTTTACAATTTTCGTAACGCATTCGGTAAAATCAGCAAGAATGAAAGCAAAGAGAACAATAAACCGAGGATTGCTGTTTGCAATACATACTATTTTTTGAGATTTATATCATACGATTGACAGCGTATTGTGAAAATAGATAAAATGGGTAGAGAAGTTAAGCGTTTTGCTGGGGAAAAGTACCATAAATCGGGCTTTTTCCTAAGAATTATTGCAGGAGACAGGGCGGCTGGCCGCTGTGTTTCCCAAACCGCTTTCATGCACAAATAAAAGGAGGGGCATATGGCAGAACTGAGAATTGGGCTTGTCGGAACAGGAGGAATCGGAAGGACGCACATTGACCGCATCAACACGCGGCTGCAGGGCGGCGTTGTCGTAGGATGCGCGGACGTCAATGTCGAATTCGGAAAATCCGTCGCGGAGAAATTCGGAATCAAGGGATTTGACGGCCCGGAAGATCTGATTAACAGCAGTGAGGTAGACGCGGTCATCGTCTGTACGTCGGACGCGTATCACGCACCGTGCGTGCTGGAAGCCATCAAAGCCGGGAAGCCGGTCTTCTGTGAGAAACCGCTCTCCCCGACACCGGAGGTTTGCAAGGAGATCGTCGACGCGGAGATCGCTGGCGGGAAGAAGCTGGTGCAGGTGGGCTTCATGCGCCGCTACGACCCGGGTTATGTACAGCTGAAAAACCTGCTGGATTCCGGCAAATACGGCGCGCCGCTCGTGCTGCACTGCTGCCACCACAACTACGATGACGGCGGTGTCGGCTGGAAGACCTCCATGTCCATCGAGAACTCCATGATTCATGAAATCGACGTGCTGCGCTGGCTTCTGGGCGAGAATTACACAAAGGTGGATGTCGTGTTCCCGCGCTGCTCCAAAAACGCCGCAGAGGGATGCCAGGATCCTCAGATCATGCACCTGACCACTGAGTCCGGCACATATATTGAAGTGGAGTCCTTTGTCTTCTCACATTATGGCTATGACGTCCGCTGCGAGATCGTCTGCGAAGAGGGCGTCCTGAATCTGCCGGAGCCGCCGTACGCGATGGTTCGCACGAACGACGCCCGTGTGACTCCGATCTGTCATGACTGGTCAGAGCGCTTCCCGGACGCGTACAACATCGAGTTCCAGAACTGGATCAACGCGTCGAAGGAAGGCCGTGTCGACGGACCGACTGCCTGGGACGGCTATGTGGCGCAGATCGCCGCAGGCTGCGCGTCAAAGGCGCGTGATACAGGTGAGACTGTGGCAATCGAAATTCCGGAAATGCCGGCGTTCTACGCATGATATTACGCATGATAATTATCACGGCATAACAAATTGATATGTCAGAAAAAAGTGGCTTTTTGTTACCTGAATCTGTGAATATACATAAATTGTTTTCAATCATACTTATGGTGTACATGACGCCAGGAACTATTTGTGCGGTTTTCCGGGAAATCTTCCGGGGATTAAGATGAAACACACCTAATTCACCATACAAAAATTTAAATGAGGTTATTAATGTATAGATGTGCACAACTTATGAGTTGTATTAAATATAAATTTGGTATAAAATACTAGTTGTAATGTAGTTTTCTTCAGGTGGGAGGGAAAGAAATGGAAAAAATCAAACAGAATCCAATTGTTCAGAAACTGGGATTCAACAGAATTGTGCTGTTTCTTGTTTTGGTTTTGATGTACATTGTCTTCTGTGCATTGATCCCGAAATTCTTTGGAATCGCACACGTGGTAAGTCTGCTCAACTACGCTTGTTTCCTCGGTTTTCTGTCATTGGGCGTCACCTTCGTCATCGCGACAGGCGGCATCGATTTCAGTATCGGGCCGGTCATGTTCTGCTGTGCCCTGATCTCCGGTTATACGTTTAACCAGTACGGGCTGCCGATGTTCCCGACACTGATCCTTTCAATTCTGATCGGATTCGCGTTTGGATGCTTCAACGGATACATGGTCGCTTATTGGACAGTTCCGCCGTTCATCATCTCGATGGCGTCGATGAACATCGCGAAGGGTCTCGCGTCCGTCTTCACAAAGACTACGACCGTTTCCTGGCCGCAGTCGGATCAGGTCGGCGGATGGTTCAGAAGACTTCTGAAGGTCGGGAACTTCCCGGTCGGACTGCTGATCTTCCTCGCAGTCGCGGTTCTCTGCGCGGTTATTCTGAATAACACCAGGCCGGGCCGTTATATTCTCGGGCTCGGAAGCAACCAGGAGGCGGTTCGTCTGTCCGGCGTCAACACCAAGAAGTGGAAGATGATCGCTTACATCATCTGCGGAATCCTCGCAGGCGTCGCGGCTATTTTCTTTGCTGCCGCTTACACGACTGTACAGCCTGGTTACGGCGACCAGTACAACAACGAGGCAATCGCCGGCTGCGTCATGGGCGGAACATCCATGATCGGCGGACTTGCTTCCATCGGCGGAACCGTAATCGGTGTTCTGATTATCTCCCTGATCCAGGAAGGTATTCTTGCTATGAAATTCGCGAAGAACATTCAGCTGATTATCACTGCGATCATCGTTATCGCCGCGGTATATGTTGACGTATCTGCGCGCCGCAGAAAGAACTGATCCCGGATTCCCGGCGCCAGAAGCACTGCCGGAACCGGTACCTGGATAACATATCAAGGAATTCTGAATTTTGCAGCAAGTGACTGAAAGTCAGGAAGAAAAGGAGAACACTAATGGGTGAAACTATTTTAGAGATGAAACAGATCGATAAATCCTTTCCGGGTGTCCACGCGCTTGATCATGTTGATTTCAATGTGCGCAAGGGTGAAGTTCACGCGCTGATGGGCGAGAACGGCGCGGGACAGTCGACGCTGATGAAGGTTCTGACAGGAATCTACACAATGGATTCCGGCAGCATCATTTTTGAGGGCAAGGAAATTGAGTTCCACAATGCCCGTGAGGCGCAGGACGCAGGCGTTATCATTGTTCACCAGGAGCTGAACATGGTCGGCGATCTGACTGTTGCGCAGAATATCTTCCTCGGACGCGAGCCGAAAAAAGGCCTCGGCGTGGACGACAAGAAGATGATCGAAGATTCCAAGGCGCTGTTTGACCGCCTGAAAATCGAAATTGACCCCACGATGAAGATGAGCGACCTGACCGTCGGTAAGCAGCAGATGTGCGAGATCGCGAAGGCAATTTCCCACAACGCGAAAGTCATCATTTTCGACGAGCCGTCCGCGGCGCTGACAGAGAAGGAGATTGAGGATCTGTTCGTCATCATCCGCGATCTGCGCGCGCAGGATATCGGCTGCGTATACATCTCTCACCGCATGGATGAGATCAAGGTTATCACAGACCGCGTTACTGTCATGCGTGACGGCACATACGTCGGCACACTGATTACAGCGGACAGCACGAAGGACGATATCATCAACATGATGGTCGGCCGTGTCATCTACGAAGATCCGAAGTCGCACAGCATGTGCCCGCCGGACGCCCCGGTTGTCCTGAAGGTCGAGAATCTGAACGCCGGAAAGATGGTCAAGAATGTCAGCTTCGAGCTCCACAAGGGTGAGATCCTCGGATTCTCCGGCCTGATGGGCGCCGGCCGCACAGAGACGGCCCGCGCGCTGTTCGGAGCGGATCCGAAGCAGAGCGGAACCATCTACATCAACGGAAAAGAAGTTACCATCAATTCCCCGCAGGATGCCGTAAAGCTCGGAATCGGCTATCTCTCTGAGGACCGCAAGCGCTACGGTGTCGTCGTCAGAAGATCCATCGCCGAGAACACCACCATGGCCTGCCTCGAGGATTACATGAGCGGTCTTCTGATCAACAAGTCCGCGGAGAAGAAGGTTGCGCAGGACTATGTAGAGCAGCTTGCGACCAAGACACCTTCCGTAGACCAGCTGGTCGTCAACCTCTCCGGTGGTAACCAGCAGAAGGTCGTCATCGCGAAGTGGCTGGCAAAGAACTGCGACATCCTGATTTTCGACGAGCCTACCCGCGGTATCGACGTAGGCGCGAAGAACGAGATCTACAAACTGATGAACAAGCTTGCCTCCGAAGGTAAATCCATTATTATGATTTCTTCCGAGATGACAGAGATCCTGCGTATGAGCGACCGGATCATTGTCATGTGCGAAGGCGAGATTACCGGCGAGATTGATATCGCTGATGCTACGCAGGAAAACATCATGGACAAGGCCACAAGAAATATCGACTGATTATCAAAATCGACTGATATGGTTCTGCATGTGGCGCAGAAAGCCATACACTGAAACTTAGCAGCAGTATTGTTTTCGTGGATTTATCAGGAGGAAAAAATGAATCAGAAAAGCAAGGTTTCAAAACTGGTCAGAAGCCAGGAATTCATTGTATTTATCATTTTGATCGCGATGTACATCGTATATGGTCTGATGAACAAGCAGTTCGCGAAATACACGACCTTTGTCACGATGTTCGATTTCGCAAACTTCTACGTACTGATGGCCTTTGGCGTTGGTCTCTGCCTGATCACCGGCGGCGTTGACCTGTCAATCGGTACCGGCCTGATCGCCTACGCGGCAATCGGCGGCTCCATTATCAAGTACTTCGGCGCGAATGTCGTCGTCGGCATGATCTGCACCATTCTCGTTGCTGTCCTGTTCGGACTGGCAAACGGCGTGCTGATCGCAATCATGGACCTGCCGCCGTTCCTGGCTACGCTGTGTACCTGCATGATCGCGCGCGGCGTCGGCTCCCTGGCAGCGAGAAACAACGCGATTCCGTGGCCGATGCTCTCTCAGCCGGGCGGATGGTTCCACAAGATCTTCAAGATTACGACCGAGAGCAAATCCATTATCCCGGTTGGATTCATCTGGATCTTCGTGCTGATGTTCTTCATGCGCTTCGTTCTGAACAGCACAAAGTTCGGCCGCTACACAATCGCGATCGGTTCCAACAAGGAAGCGACGATTCTCTCAGGCGTTAATGTAAAGTTCTACCATGTTATGGTATACGTTATCTGCGGTCTTTTCACAGGTGTTGCGGCAATTGCTTACGCGGCGGCAACCCCGACCATCCAGCCCGGACAGGGTGCCGGCGTTGAGATGGACGCGATCGGCGGCGCAATCGTCGGCGGCGTTTCCGCGGCCGGCGGCTACGGAACGATCCCGGGCATTTTCGTAGGTACCTATGTCATCCTCGCGCTGAAGGTCGGACTTCCGTTTATCGGTCTGAACGCGAACTGGCAGCAGATTATCACCGGTATTGTCTTGATTGTTGCGGTCATGATTGATATTATTAAGAAGCGCAACGCAGAAAAGGCAGCCTGATTTCTGAAGGTGTAATTTCTGTATTATGCCGCCTGGCGCGGCGCAAACACGGCGAGGGAAACGTCTAATGCATAAGCACTTAGTTCGTTCCCTGTGCAATGATATGACGCGGATCCTGCTAAGGAGACGGGATCCGCTTCATATAAAATCATCCGTTTCATATCATCAAAGGAGGAAAGAATGAAAAGGAAAATCGTAGCAAGTGTTATTAGTGCACTCATGGTCGGAAGCCTTCTGGCAGGATGCGGCGGCAGCGACGCAGCTTCTTCAGCAGCCAGCACAGCTGCAAGCGCAGCTTCTGAGGCAGCTGAGGCAGTTTCCGAGGCAGCAGATGACGCGGCAGCAGCAGCTGAAGATGCAGCAGACGACGCGGCAGCAGCAGTTTCTGAGGCAGCAGACGATGCGGCAGCAGCAGTTTCCGAGGCGGCAGATGACGCAGCGGCAGCAGTTGAGGAAGCGGCAGACGACGCGGCAGCAGCTACAGGCAATCCGTTTGAGGGAATTACAGCAAACGATAACTACGATCTGCAGATCATCGTTAAAGCTTATTCCAGCACTTACTGGCAGGCACTGATGGAAGGCGCGAACGCAGCAGCAGAAGAGCTCGGCGTTACAGTTTCCAATCAGGGTCCGAACAACGAGTCTGACGTAGCTGACCAGGTTAACATGCTGAACACAGCAATTAACAACAGCCCGGACGGAATCGGTATCGCATCCTGCGACGCTGACTCCTGCACAGACAGCCTGAACACTGCTAAGGCAGCAGGCGTTCCGATCATCGCATTTGACTCTGGTTTCCCGAATGCTCCGGAAGGCACAGTTCTTGCGACAATCGCTACCGACAGCTACGCTGCAGGTAAGATTGCCGGCCAGGAAATGTGGGCAGCAATCAAAGATGTCGTCACAGCATCTGATTCCGCAAGCAGAGTTGGTTATGTAGGACAGGATACAGTTTCCGGTTCTCACCAGGGCCGCGGCACTGGCTTCATCGATGGTCTTTGCGAGTCCGCAGCAGCTGACGGTGTTGCATTCGCAGTTACCGGCAACGACTACTTCGTAGGCGCTGCAGCAGACAAGGGCGACGAAGCTTCCGCAAAGCTTATTGTCGAGGCAAGAGTTCCGTCTCAGGCTACCACAGACTTCTGCCAGGCTGAGGCTACAGCGCTTCTGAACGAGACAGATATCGTTGGTATCTTCGCTTCCGGTCAGATGAGCTCCGAGTCCATCATCTCCGCAAACAGCAACCTGAACAAGCTTGCTTCTTCCGCAGCTGACGGCGTTATCGCAATCGGCTTCGACGCAGGCGTTGTCCTGAAAGACGCTGTAGCAAGCGGCGTTATGTATGGCGCAATCACACAGGCTCCGTATCTGATGGGTTACTACACAGTTTACGCTCTGACAGCAGCTGCAAACGGCGATGCTGACAAAGTCGTTGACTATGACTGCCCGGCATACTTCTACACCGCTTCCAACATGGAGCAGGAAGAGATTGCTTCTAACCTGTACGACTAATTATCTCGCTTATCAAAAAACAGATAATTGTTGAGAGGGAAAATTTTCATCGTAACTGAGATAAACAGCGAATGAAACGGAAAAAAGCAGCCAGGGGAATCGTTATGATTCCTCTGGCAGTTTTTTTACGCTCTGTTCATTTAAGAAAACTCTGATTTAATCCATCACCGCATTTATCCTTTTTGGCGGAAAAACATCCTCGGGATCAGACAGGGTCGAATTAATCAGTGCTTCTTTAATTACGGGACTCGTCGAGTTCCCGCATCCTCCGGTAGAAGCTGTCGCTTTCTTCCGGGAACTGCTCACAGAAGGTCCGCGTGGCCGCGCGGGTAAAGATATCAAGCTCATCCTGTCTGTCCATCAGGCGCGGCAGCTCGCAGGCAATCCGGAAAATGTCGTCTGATACGCGTCTGGTGAGCGTGCCTTCCTTTACCTGCCCGAGTCCAAACAAAATCGATCCATAAGCCTTATCCCGCCTGCAGATCTGAATGTAGAGCAAAACCAGATTGCAGAGCTCTTTGTACAGAATGTCCTGGCCGGCAGCGCCGTATTCGGCCGCCTTGTCAAACTGCCAGTCGCTCCGGACGCTTGCCATCTCTTTATTGACTTTTCTCTTTGACATAAAGAATTTTGAGCCGGATTTCAAGTATTCAAGTGTCATGAAACCGCGGATAAAGATATCCACCTCCCGACCTGCTGCCTCGCTGTCGCCGTAGCGGGAATTGTAGAGATGCAGGCGCAGTTCGTTTTCTGGAGTCATTCCCTCCTCAGAAATCGCCTGATCCAGCAGCAGTTTGCGCTTTGCGCGGTCTGTCTCGCGGTAGTAGAGCTGTTCCCAGTTTCTGTCCAGCATGGGGTTACCTCCGGTTTTCATCAAAAATTCATATCTGTTCCGTATTATTGTTTCAAACATATTGTATCAAATACAAACCTTGACAGCAATATCATCACACCTTACAATGTTTACATTTGGACGATTTTCAGAATCTAGGAGGAGAGTCGTGAAGAATCATCTGATAAAGGGTCTGATGATCCTTTCGCTGGCGGCGCTGACTGCAGGCTGCGGGCCGGACAACAAGGACAATCATAACGGAGCTTCTTCCGCGGTGTCGGAAGCTTCTTCCTCGGCGTCAGGAGCCGCGGCATCTGGAGTGTCATCATCTGCCGTGTCATCATCGACAGGGGAGGGAACATCTGAAAAGGAAAATGATCAGAACAGCGGGAAGGCCAGAGAAGGAGACGCAGCTTCCGGAAAAAGTGAAACAGGCGGAAAAGAAACTTCTTCGGATAAGAGCAGTGCTTCGAAAGAGGACAATGATACAAATGAAGAGGCCGGCCTGAATACGAATGATAATTCAAATGAAGAGGCTTCTGTGGGAGAGGACCGGCAATCTGGAGAAGGGCAGGATTTCCAAACAAGCGATTCCGGAGAAGATCGTACCGCAGATCATTCTGAAGATTCAGAGCTCCTCGTGATCAATCCGGAGGATTATCTTACGGGCACGCAGTTTGAAAACCTGGCAGCCGACGGGACATATCAGTTTCAGCTGATCGTAAAATCCATGCAGAGCACGTACTGGGACGCTGTGGCGGCCGGAGCAGCTGCCGCGGCAGAGGATCTGGGGCTTCCGGAAGATGCGGTTCAGGTGACCGGGCCAAAGACAGAGTCAGATCGCACAGGCCAGATTAACATGTTTCGGGAGGCGATTGACAGCAAATTGTCCGGAATCGGGATCGCGGCATCTGACGCGGCCTCGATGACAGAAGTTCTCACTGAGGCAAAACAGGCAGCGATACCAGTCGTCTGTTTTGATACCGGCGTGGAAGGCGCGCCGGATGGAGCAGTGACAGCAACCATAGAAACGGACTCCTTTGAGGCGGGAACTATCGCCGGAAATACCCTCTGGAAGGCCGTGCAGGAACGCGTCTCTGCCATCGAGGATAACCAGGTTGCGGTTGTCGGCCTGATTGCGCAGGAGGCAGACGCGCTGAATCATCAGCAGCGCGGCCTCGGATTTCTGGAGTCATTTTGCGCGGCGGCGCGGGATGCCGGCATCAGCTTTGCGGTCACGGGCAACCAGTTCTTCGTGGATAATTGTAAGGACACCGGAGACGATCCCTCTGATGCCCGCCTGATCATCGACTGTCATGTGCCTGCAAAATCGCAGCCTGATCTGTGCGTGGCGGAAGCTCAGTCCCTTCTGTACAACGAACACTGTGTAGGCATGTTCACGACTGGACAGACCGCCGCAGAAGGCGCGATACAGGCCAGCGGCAGACGCCAGATTCTCGGTTCCGACCCGGAGAAAAACTGCATTCTGATCGGCTTTGACTCCGGAAGGATGGTACAGGCAGGTGTGGAAGACGGCACTGTCTACGGCGCGATTACCCAGATGCCTTATGCCATCGGGTATTATACGGTCTGCGCCCTCGTGCAGGCGGCCAATGGAAATGAAGTGGAAGACATGCAAATCCCCGGATATTTTTACAACGCGACAAACATTGAGGATGAGCTGATTCTGCCGAATCTCTATGAATGAAATAACTCCATAAAGAGATTTTATAAGAATATATATAAAAAGGCACATGTAATCGAAGTGGATTGCATGTGCCTTTTTGAAACTTTTCTGAGTTTCGTATTGTTTACTTATCCTGAATCATGGCGTGCCATTCCTGCAGCGAATGGATCGCGCCGTCGTCATGGTTCTTCATGTAATGAATGCCTTCCGCGGCTGCTTTTGCTGCCGCGACGGTCGTCAGGTATGTGACGCGGGCCTTGATCGCGGCCTTGCGCAGGTAGCTGTCGTCGTGCAGGTCGTCTTTTTCGACCGGGGTGTTGACGATCAGCTGGATCTCTCCGTTCGCGATCAGGTCGGAGATGTTCGGGCGACCCTCATACAGCTTCTTGACCTTCTCAGCCGGGACGCCTGCTTCTGTGATCAGCTCGCAGGTGCGGCCGGTGGCCATGATTTTGAAGCCGTTCTCATAGAACTCCTTCGCGAGCTCCGGCGCGTGTGATTTGTCGCGTCTGTTCAGCGAAATCAGCACGGTGCCTTCCTTCGGAAGGACGGCGGAAGCGGCTTCTTCTGCCTTGTAGAATGCCTCACCGCTGGATTTGGAGATTCCGAGCACTTCGCCGGTGGACCGCATCTCCGGTCCGAGAATCGGGTCGACTTCCTGGAACATGTTGAACGGGAAGACAGCCTCTTTGACGCCGTAGTACGGAATGTGGCGCTCTTTCAGGTTCGCGATCGGCGACGGGCGGCCGGTCAGGTCTTCGGTGATGATATCAATGGCGAGCGGAACCATCCGGATGCCGCAGACCTTTGATACCAGCGGAACCGTGCGCGACGCGCGCGGGTTTGCCTCCAGCACGAAAATCTTGTCGTTTTCGATCGCGTACTGCATGTTCATCAGGCCGACGACGTGCATTTCTTCTGCGATTTTGCGGGTGTATTCCTTGATAATGGCCAGGTTCTTGTCCGAAATATGCTTGGACGGAATGATGCATGCCGAGTCGCCGGAGTGAACGCCTGCCAGCTCAATGTGCTCCATGACGGCCGGGACATAGGCGTGCGTACCGTCACAGATCGCGTCCGCCTCGCACTCCAGCGCGTTGTTGAGGAAGCGGTCGATCAGGATCGGGCGGTCCGGCGTGACGCCTACTGCCGCGCGCATATAGTCTTCCATGCTCTCGTCGTCGTAGACAACTTCCATGCCGCGTCCGCCCAGGACATAGGAGGGACGCACCATGACGGGATAGCCAATGCGTCCGGCGATTTCCTTCGCCTCATCGACCGTGGTCGCCATGCCGGATTCCGGCATCGGGATTTCGAGTTTTTCCATCATTTCGCGGAACAGGTCGCGGTCCTCAGCCAGATCAATGACAGACGGAGAGGTGCCGAGAATTCGGACTCCGTTCTGCTCCAGCTCCGCGGAGAGGTTCAGCGGTGTCTGTCCTCCGAACTGGGCGATGACGCCGACCGGTTTTTCCTTGTGATAGATGGAGAGTACGTCTTCCAGTGTCAGCGGCTCAAAATCCAGCTTATCCGAGGGGTCGTAGTCTGTGGAGACAGTCTCCGGATTGCAGTTGATAATGA
>JAFVEX010000183.1 GCA_017475785.1 Eubacterium sp.
ATTCATAAAACGAGCCGATGTGGCTCAATTGGCAGAGCAGCTGATTTGTAATCAGCAGGTTATCGGTTCGAGTCCGATCATCGGCTTTTCCCTGGGAAATTTTCTCAGGAAGCAATTTAATATCGCGGGATGGAGCAGTCTGGAAGCTCGTCGGGCTCATAACCCGAAGGTCGCAGGTTCAAATCCTGCTCCCGCAACTTTGTGCCCAGTTAGCTCAGATGGTAGAGCAGCGGACTGAAAATCCGCGTGTCTCTGGTTCGATTCCGGAACTGGGCACTTGTATTATATTAAAATTTTTGGTTTTCGGAAAAATGTCCGCAGGACATTTTTCGACGAAAAACTGAAAATCCGCCTGGTTCGATTCCGGAACTGGGCACTTATACTATGTAAATATATATGATTAAGCCAAATATTAACTTCTGTGTTTTTCCTCTGTATGTGGCTTATGAGGAGGGATCGCATGAAAACAAAGCGTCTGTTTGAAACCTGTTACATTGGCTTTTCCATGAACTTCTTTCACGAAGTGTTCAACAAGAACCGAAAACCGGAGGATACGCTGACGACTTCGGAGACGTTCTGTATGGAAGTGATATATTCGCTGGGAAAGCCCACCGTGAATCAGTTTGCTTCATATTTGCATCTGACATCACCGAATGCCGCTTATAAGGTAAATCACCTTGTAAAGAAAGGTTATCTCGATAAGGTGCAGTCTGAACAAGATAAACGAGTTTTTTATCTGATTCCGACGAAGAAATATCATGACAATTACGCAATCAGTCATAACTACGTGAACCGGATTCTGAACCAGACAAAAAAGCGTCTGACAAAGGAAGAATGGGCGACGTTCGGCAAGATTTTGTCGGTAATTCAGGAAGAACAGGAAAAAGATAAAAAAGGTATTTCGAAAGGAATTTCATCGAAGTAACGAAGGTGAATTTTTTTTGAGCTGCATTGTAACTGTTTTGTAACCTTATTTGTAGTATGATGTTTTTTACAAAAAGGGTTCTGAATGGCTGCGTAATAATTACGTTATCTACAGAGCATGGAATACGCCATCTGGCCGTACCATGCTCTTGTTGTTCTATGATAGGAAAGTACTCTGTTTCAGAGTGTTTCCTATAGAATAACTGACAACTGCCTTGTCTGCGGGAGATGAATAAGATCGTTATGAATGTACTGGTTGTAGATGATGAGAGAATTATAAGGGAAGGTGTCGCGCGCGTCGTACAGCGATGTCTTCCGGAGGCACAGATTTTTTCCTTCGGAAACGCGGAGGATGCTTTTCGCAAAGTGCAGGAATGTTCATGCGACATTGCTTTTCTGGATATCGAAATGCCGGGAAAAAGCGGAATTTTCCTTGCGCGGGAAATCAGAGAGGCCGCGCCGCACACGAATATTATTTTTACGACTGCATATCCACAATATACAAACAGGGCGATGGAGCTTCACGCCAGCGGCTATATTGTGAAGCCTGTCACGGAAGAGAAGGTGCGTTTTGAGCTGGAGGATCTGCGGTATCCGCCGGCAGAGGCCGCATATGATGAAAACAGGCTGTACTTGAGAATGTTCGGAAATTTCGAGGCGTTCGGACACGGGAAGCCGATCTGGTTTAAGTACGCGAAGACGAAGGAGCTGCTCGCTTATCTTGCGGACAGGCGGGGGGCGTTGATTGACGCGAAGGAGATACAGGCCGCGCTCTGGGAAAATACGGGATCCCATATTTCCTATTATAAACAGCTTCGAAAGGATTTGATTGATACGCTTCGCGCGGAGGGTTTCGAAAACGCTGTGATCGGCACGCGAGGAAATCTCGCGATATCAGTTGAAAATATACAGTGTGATTATTATGATTACCTGAACGGATTACAGCAGGGTCTCAATGCGTATCACGGAGAATATCTGAAGCAGTACAGCTGGGCAGAGGCGACGCACGGTTCGCTGGAGATGCAGGAGACGCCATGAAATACGCAACGGAAACATCACTGCTGTTCTGCGGGATGGCATCCTTTATTCTTTTGCTGGGCTTTTACAGAAAAGAATTGTCTGACAGACGCAACAGGCTGTTCTTTTATATGCTTGTCGTATCCGTGATTATGTTTGTGTCCAGCGCGTTTCTTTTTTTCGTTCAGATTGGCTCCGGAAGAGGGCTGGAGGTGGTCATTCAGATCATTGTCTACAGCAGTTTTTATCTGCTGTTGTTTCTTTATACCCTGTATCTGCTTGAGATTGTCCAGCACGCTCCGACACAGGTATATGCTGACAGTTCGTACAGGAAGAGCTCACGCAGGAAGAACTCGCGCAGGGAAAGCTCGTACAGGAAGAGGTTGTTCAGGAAGATCTCGCACAGCAAGAGCTCACACACCAAGACAGAAAAGAGACGGCAGATGCTGATCGATATCGTGCGCGTGACGGTGGCGGCCACCTGTATCACGACGGATACATTCTGGATTTTTTCTGCTTTTCACGATAATGAGATTGTGACTATAGAGGAAAATGTAGTTCGGGGAAGATTTTACTTCTTCGGCCAGGCAGGAGGCTTGATCATCCTTCTGATTGACATGCTGGTTTTGCTGCTGTTCAGGAAACGGGTCGGCATCAAGAGGATGCTGACGCTGCTGACCCTGCCTGCCTTCCCGCTGCTAATGGCTCTGTTGGAATATTTTATAGATGGCCTGTACATCCGCAATCAGGCGATTTTTCTTTCGTTACTGATTATTTATACCCGCTATCATCTGGAGACGACCAGAGAGCTGGAAGAGGCTGAAAACGCGCTGGTCAGAAGCAAAGTAGATCTGATGACCGGCCGGATGCGCCCGCATTATATCTATAATGTGCTCACGACGATTTACTACCTCTGCGAGGAAGATCCCGCGAAGGCGCAGGAGGCGATCTCGATTTTTTCAAATTACATGAACGATACACTGGAAGCGCTGCAGAGCCGCGAGCTGGTGCCGCTCTGTCATGAGAGAAAAACCATCCGGAATTATCTGGCGCTGGAAAAAATCCGGTATGGCGATCAGCTGAAGATTGTTCATCACAGTGAAGTGGATGAGGAGCAGATAAAAATACCGCCGCTCTCGGTTCAGCCCCTGGTTGAAAACGCCGTGCGGCACGGCTTTTCGGAGAAGAATGACGTCGTAACAGTGCAGATTGAGGCAATCCAGGCGGCGCCGGACATGGTGGAAATTCATGTCCATGATAACGGAGCCGGATATGAGCCGGAGCAGATACAGCCGGGAGAAGGTCTGTATAACGTTCGTGAGCGCATCCGGCTGCAGTGCGGCGGCACCCTGACAATGGAAAGCGCGCCGGGACAGGGAACGACCGCTGTTCTGCGGATTCCGGCGCAGCCGCAGTGAACCAGATGAAATCTCTGGTTTTTGAAAGAACAGGATACGGGAAAAGTACTTTGTCCTGGAGAACAGCATCATTTTGTGCACCTGAAATACTGAAAAAATCAGAAAGAACTATATGAGAACAGAGAAGACCAGACAGAGAAGAGTGGGAAATAAAACGCACGCGGCATCAAGCATACTATTGCTTTTTGCATTGATATTCACAGCGTGGACTTTTCAAGGATGCGGCGGTTTGGCTGACGGAACCTATTTGCCTGACAGCTTTAGCTTTTCCGGCGGAACCGGAAAATTAGAGATTACATGTGATCAGATCATTATCGAAAACGGGAAAACTTACGCCAATATAATCTTTAGCAGTACATATATTCAGTACGTTAAGATAAATAACGAAAAAATTACTGAATATGAGAGGGATACTTCTTCGACCTCGTTTGTCATACCGGTCGAACTGAACAAGGATAATAAGATTCAGGCGCTCACGACGAAAATGTCAAGTCCTCATGAGGTAGAGTATACGATTTTTGTCGGGCTGGAGGCCGCAGAGGGCGCCGGCTCAGGCAGCAGCAGAACCGGGGCGGATGGTACAGGAGCGTCTTCTGACAGTGCTGCGCTGAGTGTTTCCCCGGATAGTTCCGCGCAGGGTGTTTCATCGTCCAGCTCCGTGCCGGGTTCCGCAGCTGACAGCACCGCACAGGATTCTTCATCCGGGGAAGAAACATCGGATGACGCGGCCGTACAGGGCGCGGTATTCCAGGATGTGCCTGTCATTGAAGGGCTGACCTACACCTCTACGATGCAGCCGGAATATGCTGACGGCTTCCGGGTGCATTACTACGAGGACGGATACAAGCTGATCGACATACCGGTCAGCGGCCAGTATCTGGTTGTGCCGGAGGGCGGCGAGATGCCTGCCGGTCTGGATCCGGAAGTTACCGTAATTTATCAGCCGCTGGATCAGATTTATCTGGCGGCAACCGGGGCGATGTCGTTTTTCGACAAGCTTGGCGCCATCGATCTGGTAACCATGAGCTCTCTGGATGTGAGCGGCTGGGAGATCCAGGCGCCAGTCGACGCCATGGAAGCCGGAAATATGGTATTTGCCGGGAAGTACAGCGAGCCGGACTATGAGATGATGGTCGGAAACGGCTGTGATCTCGCGCTGGAGTCCACCATGATTCTGCACACGCCGGAAGTACAGGAGATGATCGAGGATCTGGATATCCCGGTTCTGATCGACCGCTCCAGCTATGAGAAGGAAGTACTCGGCCGCATTGAGTGGATTAAGCTGTATGGAGCGCTGACTAACCGAGAAGATGTTGCGGAGGAGGCGTTCGCTAATCAGAAGAAAATCGTAGACTCGCTGGAGGATTTTCCAAACACAGGCAAGACGGTCGCGTTTTTCTCCATCAATTCAGACCGCTCCGTCGTTGTCCGCAAATCAAAGGATATCATTCCTAACATGATTGAGCTGGCCGGCGGAAAATATATTTTCGAGAATCTGGATGATCCGGGCACAAACAGCGCCTCGATGAACCTCACTATGGAGGAATTCTACAGCACAGCGGTCAACGCGGATTATATTATTTACAACGGCACCATTGAGGGCGCGATCAATTCTGTAGATGATCTGCGCGGAAAGGATGAGCTGTTCTCTGAGTTTAAGGCCGTACAGGACGGAAATGTCTGGATCGTGGACAAGACCTGGTACCAGGATACAGCAAATGTCGCGAATCTGATCACGGATATGAATATCATGCTGACGGATCAAGATCCGTCGGGACTGACCTTCATGGTAAAAGTATCTGACTGACGGGAATCCATTCATACCATTCTTGATCATGGAGAAAACCTATGCCACAGACGCAAACGGCGCCGGGCGGCGGCTATCACGCAGAAAACTTCCGCCGCCGCACCAGATATACGATTGTATTTATCGTATTGATCTGCGCCTTCCTTCTGATCTGCGTGCTGAATATCAACACCGGAAATGTCAATATTCCGGTCTCCAGAATCCTGAAGATCCTGATCTCGAAGGCAGGAGACCGGGATGAAGTCAATATCATCTGGAAAATACGCCTGCCCCGCATCCTGATGGGTGCAATGCTGGGCGGCGCACTGGCGCTCTCCGGATTCCTGCTGCAGACGTTCTTTGAAAATCCGATAGCCGGACCGTTTGTGCTGGGCATTTCTTCCGGCGCGAAAATGATCGTCGCGGTCATCATGATTTTTTTCCTGCAGCAGTTTGGCCGGGTTTCCTCCTGGGCACTGATCGTGGCGGCATTCGCGGGATCTCTGATCGCGACGGGATTTATTCTCGCCGTGTCGCGCAGTGTAAAGAGCATGGCTGCGCTGCTGGTGGCCGGCATTATGATCGGCTATATCTGTTCCGCTGTCACGGATTTCTTGATTACATTTGCGGAGGACTCGGATATTGTCAATCTGCACGGGTGGTCGCAGGGAAGCTTCTCCGGTATGAACTGGAGCAATGTCGCAGTATCCGCGGTGATTGTGGGCATCACATTCTTCCTGACGTTTCTTATGTCAAAGCCGATCGGCGCGTTTCAGATGGGCGAGGCCTACGCGCAGAGCATGGGCGTGAACGTAAAGCGGTTCCGCGTGGCGCTGATCCTGCTCTCCAGCGTTCTGTCGGCCACGGTCACGGCATTTGCAGGGCCGATTTCCTTTGTGGGAATCGCGGTTCCGTTTTTGATCAAGCGTTCTCTCGGCACGGCGAAGCCGCTCGTCGTGATCCCGGCAACCTTTCTGGGCGGCGCGGTTTTTTGTATGATCTGCGACCTGATCGCGCGAATGGCCTTTGCCCCGACCGAACTCAAAATCAGTACGGTGACATCGATTTTCGGAGCGCCTATCGTCATCTTTATGTTGATCAAACGGCAGAAGAGCAGGCAGTAACAAGATTGAACCATTGGAAATAAAAGCCATGAAGCAGTACTATTTTCATCTGGATCAGCTGACGGTAGGTTATCACGGCCAGCCGCTGATCCGGGATATCAATATCGGAATCGAGCAGGGTGAAATCGTCACGCTGATCGGCCCGAACGGCGCCGGCAAATCAACGATTCTGAAGAGCATCACACGCCAGCTCGCGATGATCGACGGGCGTGTGCAGTTCGCCGACAAAGAGCTGCGCGCGTATTCCTACAAGGATCTGTCGTCGCGCATGGCTGTGGTCCTGACGGAGCGCACGAGGCCGGAGCTGATGACTTGCCATGACGTCGTCGCGACCGGGCGGTATCCTTACACCGGCAGGCTGGGAATCCTGTCGCCGGAGGATGAGCGGATCGTGGACGAGTCCATGCGCGCTGTCCACGCGGAAGATATCGGCAGCCGAGATTTCAACGCGATCAGTGACGGGCAGCGGCAGCGCGTGCTGCTGGCGCGGGCCATCTGCCAGGAGCCCGAGATAATCATTCTGGATGAACCCACCTCCTTCCTGGATGTCCGGCACAAGCTGGAGCTGCTGGCAATTCTGCGGAACATGGCAAAAGAAAAGGGCATCACCGTCATTATGTCGCTGCACGAGATCGACCTGGCCATGAAGATTTCCGACAAGATCGTCTGCGTCAAGGGTGATCACATCTTCCGGTACGGCATTCCAGAAGATATTTTTGAGGAGCAGATGATCCGGGATCTCTACGACATCGACAACGGGTTCTTCGACCCGATGTTCGGCAGCATCGAGCTGCCGGCACCGGGCAGGAAGCCCTTGCGGAAGAAACGAAGTGACACAGACGGGGATCAAAAGCAGACGCTGCAGGGAAGCGGACAGCCGGAAGAGACATCACAACCCGATGGAACCGCATCAGCGGACAAAACTGACGAAAAACAGCCAGAAGCAAAAACGTTGGTTCTCTCTGCCTGCGGAACCGGAATTCCCGTTTTCCGGCGGCTGCAGCGCAGGAATGAACCATTTATCTCCGCCATTTTGTATAAAAATGACGTAGATTATCAGCTAGCGAGGCTGCTGGCTGCGGAAGTAATCACCGAAGAACCATTTCACCCCATCTCTAACGAGGCGTTTAACCGGGCTATGGAGGCCGTACAAAATTGTGATAAAGTCATCGACGCCGGCGTTCTCATCGGCGAAAGCAACCGACGCATGACGGAGATCCTGGAAGCCGCGCAGGCAGCCAGAAAGCTGGAGAAACTATAGCAGAAGACACGGGCAGACGGCGCCGCAGTGCGCATGAAGATCAATTAATCAACAAAAAATCCCGGCAGGATCGTGTGCTCTCAACAGATCACACAGTGTGCTCAAATTGGATCACACGGAACCCTGCCGGGGTTCTTTTTTGTGTTAGGAAAGTACTCTTTTTCAGAGAGAGATAGGCAGACGCGCAAAAGAGCAGGTCAGCCGCCAGAGCGCGCGCTCTTTGGCAAGAGTGCCTGAACGGAATGATTTGACGATACAATTGTAGTTGATTTAAGCGTTGGTTGCAACTTAGGTATTTTTTTTGTCAAGCCCTGCACTTCGGTCGTTTTTTTCTTCTGAATATGGTAACATATAGAGGACATGGCGGAATCGCAGACAATGCCTGGACTTTTTGACGCGGCAGCCGGGAACAAATGGCAGGGAAAAAATTTCCGGAAGCAAAGTGGCGCCGGATGAGATCTGTGCTTCCCGCAGAGAGGACTACAGTATGAGAGAATGGTTTCAGCGGTTTTATCTGGATAAGGAGAAGGACATGATCGTCGACCTCTACCTGGAGGGCGACGAGATGTCTTATGTGCTGAAGACGCCGAACCACGGAACCGGCAACCTGATCACGAATCTGGCCCGGCTCTGTGACCTGCCGGTCAGCCTGGACGCGCAGGGGCTTAAAATCATCGAGGGAACGGTTCCGTGCTATGTCGACGGCTACAACCGGACGATCTATATTTTCCGTCTGGGAAACACGAAGGTTGCCAATATTTTTCCGGGCGGGACGGTGGAGATGAAGGCGTCCGTGCCGGCGATTTCCAAGACGCTGATGAGCCAGACGAAGGACTACCGGCTGGACATCAAAAAGACGATCGTCAAGACGTTTATTCTGCAGAACTGCAAGTTCCGCACGGATCTGCACACGCACATGAACGCGAATCTGCGGCCGGACATTCTGATCGCGCTGGGGATCGCGCACCAGATCCGCTATCCTCTGTATTATATAAAAAAGCTGAACCTCCGGTGCACGGCGGCTCAGCAGCAGGCGCTGGAACAGCGGCGGAAAATGACGGCCGCGAAGTTTTCGGATTCTGCCCTGACGGGAAAATATCTGATCAGAAAAATCGACGACAACACCTTCATCAACTTTGCGGAGCTGATTCTGGGGAATCCGGAGGACGCGGCATATAATATCGCGCGGATCCGCGCCTCACTCGCCGTGATGAAGGACGGACAGGCGGTTTTTACAAACCTGGAAAAGGTCTACCTGTACCGCTATGTTTTCACAAAAGGAGCGCCGTCGGCGGAGCAGACAGAGCTGACGGGGATTGACCGGATTCCGGACGCGGATATCGCCGGGTATGTCCGGCAGATGCTGGAGGATCGGAAGAATCCTGCGTACCGGAACAATTCAATCTTCCAGGACAAGTTGCTCTGGATCGCCCGCAGCAGCCGGGCGCAGGGCGTGCGCTATCTGGAAATTTCCGATACGACACTTGTAAAAAATCCGCAGGCAGCGGATCTTCTGGAGGAGATTCATCAGGTGATGCCCGCGATCGAGCAGGAGACGGGCGTCGTGATCCGGCTTCTGGCGGCCATCCGGCGGATTGCCCTGACAATTGTCCGGGAGAACGCGGCAGCGGGCGACTATTTCCGGGAGAATCTGCAGGTACTCGCCGCAGTGGCGGAGGATCCGTATGTGGCGGGCGCAGACATCATCGGTGAAGAGATCAATGATATTCGCGAGCTCGCGCCCGTGATCCGGGAAATTGTGCGGATCGCGGCGGCGGATCCGGGCTTTGTGGTGCGGATTCACGCCGGCGAAAACGACAGCCTGCGGGACAATGTCGCCAACAGCATCGCCTGTGTGCGGGACGCGCTGGAGGAAGGCCAGCCGATGCCGCGGATGCGGATCGGCCACGGGCTTTATACGGCAAACCTGAAGACGAAAAAGGGCAGAGACCTGATCCGCGCTCTGAATGAGAGCGGGGCGGTGCTGGAATTCCAGATCACGTCGAATGTGCGCCTGAACAATCTGAACTCCCTGGAGCAGCATCCGCTGCGCCAGTATCTTGCCGGCGGCGTCCGGTGCGTGCAGGGGACGGACGGCGGCGCGCTATATGGGACGGACTCGATCGACGAGCAGCTCTCGCTGGAAAAGCTGCTGAATCTCAGCAATCAAGAGCTGTACCGGATGCGGCAGTGCGAGGAAGCGGTCCTGCAGGACAGCCTGGCCGGTTTCCGCGGGAAGCAGGAAGCCTGGGATGAAAAAATTGCAGCGTGGGCAGCGCAGTCTGACGCGCGGCACACATCCGGCGGACAGGCATCTGAAGAAGACACGCATTCCGCAGGGCAGGAAGGACGCGCAGAGACGGAGCGCCGCATATCAAAGGAAAGCAGAGAAGCAGTTCCACCCGGCGCGATTGCGGCTTATTACCGGGAGAAAATCAACGCGCTGCGGTTCGAGAGCAATGTTTCCTTTATCGATAAAAGCAAGCTGGTCGCCCAGAAGGTGCTGGCAGACCGCATAGAGGAAATGCCTCAGGAGGGTCTGCCGGTCGTGGTGGTCGGCGGCAGCTTTAACAATGACCGCCGCACGACGGTTGTGCGGGACTATGGAAGGCACCTGATCGACGAGCTGCTGAAAGCATCCGACCCCGGAAAGGTGTACTTTGTGGTCGGACACAGGCTGCGCGGCTATGAGCGATATCTGGTCGAGCAGAACCGGGAGCAGTATCAGGGAAAATTCCGCGTATATGCCATGATTCCGACGATGATCACCCGCGCGGAGGAGCGGAAGCTGCGCAGGAGCGGCGTATCCGTGCGGATCTCGATCGAGCCCTCCGCAATGGGACTGTACAAGAGCATCGCCTACGAGGTATTTAAGAGAAGACGTTCCGTGCTGCTGGCGCTGGACGGCAACAGCGCCGGGGCGAATATGATCCAGGAGGCAAAAAACGCCAAGTATCCGTGCCGGCGTTACGTCAGCACGCAGTCACGCATCCTTCGGACGAAGGCAGAGTCGCTGGAAGGGTATGTGACGGTCTTCTCGAAGGAGACAGAGGTATTGCCGAAGATACTGGAGGATTTGAGGGATTAGATACGGTGAAGTGTGCCGAAGCCGGATGTTTGTCTGGCAGACATCTGCAGACATCTTATAGGAAACGAACAAAATGCTTGCTTTTTGATCGTTTCCTGCGCCGGATTTGCGCCGCGCCAAGCGGCATATTTCCGCTGCAAATCCGTGCGCATCCCTGCGGAGCGTTTATAGTAAACGCAAACACTAATTGCGTTTACTATAGTATTTCTTATTGCTGTGAAATCTATGGAATCGAGAAAAACCATACTGTCTGAGCCCTGGCGAGTTTATGGTTTTTCTCGATGCCTCTCCATAGAGTTCGCAGCAATCTAGAAATCCTTGATGTCGAAGCCGTCTGACAGACAAACATCCGTCTCAGACACAACAAACAGGAAGAAGGAGTAATGGTGAAAAATAAAGGGTTTATTGTAGGAATTATTGTGATTGTCGCGCTGATTGCGGCAATTGGGACGATTGGGCACAGCAGGCGCACCCACAGCCCGGACGGGCTGTCGGAGACTTCCGCTTCTGCCAGCCAGAGCGCGGACGCGCAGGCGGGCGAGGAGGTCGTTGTGTCCGGCTCCGGAGATGCCGATGGAGCGGCAGCGGATGCTGCGGGCGGAACCGGGGGCACTGCCGGCGCAGCCGGAGCTTCAGCGGACGTCGGAAGCGGCGCGGCAGACAGCACCGGCACGGGCGCGGCAGGAGGCGCAGGCGGAAGCGGCAAGGCAGGAGCCGCTGGCCGTGGAACGGCCGGGAACGCGCAGGGAGAGAACTCGGAATCCGGAATCGAGATCGAGGTGCAGACAAGGCCGCAGAAAGAGCCGGTTTTCTGGAATGAAGACGACTGGGAGTTCGCGGAAGAATCTGAAATTCATACAGACAATGTCACGCTCTACCACGCAGACGCGGCGGACAGCAACGGCATCACGGTCGCGGTAAATGCCGGCCACGGCTGCTCCGGCGGAGAGTCGAAGCAGACGAAGTGTCATCCGGACGGCAGCGCGAAGGTCACCGGCGGAAGCACGTCTGCCGGCGCGGTCACGGCGACGGCCATCAACGGCGGCTGCACTTTGTCGGACGGCACACGAGAGGCGGACGCAGTGCTGGATCTCGCGATCCATGTAAAAGAGGTTCTGCTGGAAAAGGGGTTTGACGTCTTGATGATCCGGGAAAATGATGACACTCAGCTGGACAACATCGCCCGGACCGTTTTTGCCAACAACAACGCGAACTGCCACATCTCCCTGCACTACGACTCAACCGACAGCAACAAGGGCTTCTTTTACATCGGCGTGCCTGAGGTCAGCTCCTACAGAGACAACATGTACCCGGTCTCGGAGAACTGGGAGCGTCACGAGGCGCTTGGCGAGGCGATTGTGGAGGGCGTGCAGCAGGCAGGTATCGGGATTTACGGCAGCGGCAGGATGGCGCTGGATTTGACGCAGACTTCCTACTCGACGGTTCCGTCGGTCGACGTAGAGGTGGGAGACAAGGCGTCCGATCATTCACCAGCCAGACATGCGGAGCTTGCGGAAGGCATATCGAAGGGAATCGAGCTGTATTTTGAGAGGCACCCGGAGGATGCAGAACCCGTCCGTGTGGAAGGGGCAAAAACAGCTGCTTCGGGAGACGCAGAGACGCAAGTTTCCGGACAGATGGAGAGTGGCATGGAGACGCAAGTTTCCGGGCAGGCCGGGGGCGATGCGGAGACAGAATAGCAGAAAATTGTTTGAACGCGAGCCGGCTGCCTAGTGTTCCACGGGATAATCTCTTCATAAATGCGAACCTGGACACAGGCAATACCCCTGCGGGCACCCCTCCCAGGACCGGCCGCAGTATCATTATAGAAAAAGATCTGTGCCGGCGCAAGTGCGTTCGTACATATATCACACATAATAATTGTACATTTATATGAAAATTGTGCACATTGGCTGTCTGTTGTTTACAGGCAGTCTGTTTTTTTGTATAATATTCTGGAGCGTATTTTCCAGAAGGCCTGAGATGTTTATGCAGGAGTGACAGTCTGCAGATACGCAAGGAACCCGTCGGAGCCGGTTTCTGCACAGTGAGCAGAGAGGTGTAAAAACCGGCAAAAAGCCATCTTTTATGATGGAAGGTATTTGAGGGAGGAGACGTATGGATTATAAGCAGACAGCACAAGAGGTATTGAATCACGTTGGCGGTCCGGGCAATGTCATCTCAGCGGCGCATTGTGCGACCAGGCTGCGCCTTGTCATCGCGGACAACAGCAAGCTGGACAAGGCAGCCGTAGAGGATGTCGACGGCGTAAAGGGATGTTTTGAGGCATCCGGACAGATTCAGGTCATCATCGGAACCGGAACAGTCAACAAGGTTTACGATGAATTCATCAAGCTCGCCGGCGTGGCCGAGGGCTCCAAGGACGATGTCAAGCAGGCGGCGGCTTCCAAGCAGAACCCGTTCTTCCGCGCGATCAAGACACTCGGCGATATTTTCGTCCCGATCATTCCGGCAATCGTAGCCAGCGGTCTTCTGAACGGACTTCTGGGCGGCCTTTCCCGCGTGTGGCCGGGCATGGCGAACAGCAGTATCTATGAAATCATCAATCTGTTCGCGGGCGCGGCGCTGACAATGCTGCCGATCCTGATCGCGATCAGCGCGGCGAAGAAATTCGGCGGAAACCAGTTCCTGGCGGCGGTTATCGGCTTTATCATGATTCATCCGTCGCTCGTCAACGCGTGGACGCAGTATATTGATGACGGAGCAGGAAACATGATCCTGAATCCGGCGATCAAGGAATTCTTCCACATCGGCGGATACAGCGTCACGAACGTCGGCTATCAGGGGCACGTCATCCCTGTCATTATTGCCATTCTCTTTATGAGCTGGCTGGAGAAAAAACTGCACAAGGTTGTGCCGGAGATGATCGACCTCTTCGTCACACCACTCGTTACCGTCCTTGTCACAGGACTTCTGACCATTGCTATTATCGGACCGATCTTCTCGACAATTGAGGGATGGATCCTGACAGGAGCAACGACGCTGATCGGCCTGCCGTTCGGAATCGGAGGACTGCTCGTCGGCTTCCTGTACGCGTTTACCGTCGTCGCCGGCTTCCATCATATGTATAACATGATCGAGGCGCAGATGCTCGGTTCCGCGGCGAAGCTGAACACATGGATGCCGGTCGCTACAGCCGCGAACGTCGCGCAGGGTGCCGCAGCTATGGCAGTCGCCTTCAAGACAAAGAACCCGAAGACAAAATCCATGGCGCTGCCGTCCTCGCTCTCCGCGTTCCTCGGCATCACAGAGCCTGCGATCTTCGGTGTTAACGTGCGTTACCGCAAGCCGTTTATCTCCGGCTGTATCGGCGGCGCGCTCGGCGGAATGGTCGCGACCATTTCCGGAATCGGGGCCACCGCGTATGGCGTCACAGGTCTGTTTGGCTTCCTGATTACGCCTGGATTCCTCGTCCAGTACGCACTGGTCATGCTGGTATCGTTTGCGGCAGCTTTCGCGATTTCCTTCATTACCTATAAGGATCCGGCTGAAGAGCTGGAGCGTCTGGCCGCAAAGGCAGAGGATAAGACAACGACAGCTGCAGGCGAGGCAGTTACCGCCGGAGCAGGCGCTGCGGCAGGCGCGGCAGCAGAGGCGGTGGAAAAGGCTGCGGGCGAGCCGGTTTACGTCTACGCGCCGGCAAAGGGCAAAGCGATCCCGTCATCTGAGGTGCAGGATCCGACATTTGCGGCGGAAGCACTCGGCGCAGGCATGGCAATTATTCCGGAGGACGGCAAGATTTACGCGCCGTTCGACGGCTCACTGGATCTGCTCTATGACACGAAGCACGCGCTTGGACTGACCTCCGAGGATGACGTGGAGCTTCTGATTCACGTAGGAATTGATACAGTTCAGCTCGAGGGCAAATACTTCACGGCACACGCGAACTCCGGCGACGAGGTCAAAAAGGGACAGCTTCTGCTGGAGGTAGATCTCGCGGGAATTCAGGCAGCCGGCTATAAGATCGACACGCCGATCATTGTCACCAACACGGATGACTACGCGGAAGTCAAGGCGATCAAGACCGGTCCGGTGGAGCCGGGAGAGGCCGTGATCGAGATTCGATAACAGGAGAATTCATTATGGCAAAAGATAACTGGCGTCTTGCTTATCATCTGATGCCCCCGGACGGCTGGCTGAACGATCCGAACGGACTGTGTCAGGCAGACGGCCGGTATCACGTATACTTCCAGTACGCGCCAAACACGCCTGCGCCCGACGGGCGCATGGCGCGCACCTGGGGGCACTACGCGGGGCCGGATCTGATCAATCTGGAATTCGAGGGCGTCCCGTTCTGGCCGGAAGCGGCAGACCGCGACGGCTGTTATTCCGGGTGCGCGTTTGTGCGCGATGACGGGATCTGGCTGTACTACACCGGAAACATCAAGCTTGCCGGCGACTATGATTATATTCACGACGGCCGGGAAAGCAATACCATCCTCGTAAAGACGAAAGACGGAAAGACCTACGGTGAAAAGCAGGTGCTGTTTGGAACGAAGGACTATCCTGCGAACTGCACGCGCCACGTCCGCGACCCGAAGGTGTGGGAAAAGGACGGCGTCTGCTACATGGTGCAGGGCGCCCGGATGGACGACGACAGCGGCGCGGTGCTGGTTTATGAGAGCGACGATCTGCTCAGCTGGAAGCTGCTGAAGATTATCGCGACCGAAGAGCCTTTCGGCTATATGTGGGAGTGTCCGGATTATTTTGAGCTGGACGGCAAGAAGGTGCTCTCTATCTGCCCGCAGGGAATGGAGGCGGAACCTTACCGCTTCCAGAACAACCATCAGGCAGGCTACTTCTTTATGAACGGCGATCTGCGCGGAGAGCAGACGTTTTCGGAATTCACGGAGTGGGATTACGGACACGATTTCTACGCGCCGCAGAGCTTTGTGGACGAGCAGGGGCGCCGCCTGTTTATCGGGTGGGCCGGCCTGCCGGACAAGCCGTACGGGAATCCGACCGCCGCGCGCGGCTGGGAAAACTGCCTGACGGTTCCGCGTGTACTGAAGGTTGAAAACGGCGTCGTCACCCAGACGCCGGTGGAGGAGCTGAAGACACTGCGCTTTGACGGGCAGCAGGTTCCCGCTGACGGGACGCTGCAGCTTCCGGATGGCGCCGGTGACATTGAGATTCGTTTTGCGGAGCCTGCAAGTGGCTGGAAGATCGCGGTTGGCGAGGGCGTTTCTCTGGCCTTTGCGGACGGTGTGCTGACGCTCGACATGACGGAGGCCGTCGGCTGCGGCCGTGGCGCGCGCCGCGTGAAAGTGGATGAGATCCGGGATCTGCGGCTTATGATTGACCGGTCGATGATCGAGTGCTACTGCAACGGAGGAGAAATCGTATTTGCCTCCAGATTTTATCCGGAAGATTCTGACGGCACCTGGAACCGTTCCACAGTGGTACAGTTTGACTGCCCGGGCGCGGAGATTGCGGCGTGGCAGATGCGGCCGCTTCCGGTAAATGAGACCTGGTAATGGGGGAAGATTATGTTTGACGTGACTGCACTGGGAGAAGTTCTGATCGATTTTACGCCATATGGGACGAGCGAAGCCGGAAAAAGGCTGTTTGAGCAGAATCCGGGCGGCGCGCCGGCAAATGTGCTGGCCGCGCTTTCCAGAATGGGGTGTAAAACCGCCTTCATCGGAAAAGTCGGCGCGGATATGCACGGCGATTATCTCCGAAGCGTGCTGGAGGAGCTGTCCATTGACACAGGCAGCCTGATCAGCGATCCGGATTTCTTTACGACGCTTGCGTTTGTCTCTCTGGAGAACGGCGAGCGCAGCTTTGCGTTTGCGAGAAAGCCGGGCGCGGACACGCAGCTGAAGGCATCTGAGCTTAATCCGGCGCTGCTGGAGCAGACAAAGATTTTTCACTTCGGATCCCTCTCCATGACAGATGAGCCGGCGAAAAGCGCAACCTGTGAGGCAGTGCAGATGGCCAAAAAGGCAGGCGCGCTGATTTCCTACGACCCGAATTACCGCGCCGCGCTGTGGCCGGATGAGCAGACGGCGATCCGCGAGATGCGCGCTGTCGTGCCGTACGTCGATCTGATGAAGATCTCGGATGAGGAGTGCGCGCTGCTGACCGGTGAGCATGATCCGGAAAAAGCGGCGGAGCGCCTGCTGGAGGCCGGCGTGCGCTGCGCGTTTGTGACCTGCGGCGGAGACGGCTCCCTGCTGCGGACAAAGGCTGTCTGCGTGCAGGAGCCGGCGATGAAGTGCAAGCTGGTTGACACGACCGGCGCCGGCGACTCCTTCTGGGGCGGCGTGCTGTATCAGTTTGCCGTAAACAACTGGATGCCGGAAGACCTGGACACAGAAAAAGCGCAGACAATTCTGCGCTTTGCGAACACGGTCGCTGGACTGTGTGTCCAGAAACGGGGCGCGATCCCCGCAATGCCGTCACTGGACGAAGTCATTTCATCATCTCGTGAATAAAATCCACCAGCTTCGGGTGGCAGTGATTTTTTACAATTATAATTGTTTGTGATTTAGAGACCAGCAGATAAAAATTGGTGCTGGTCTCTATTATTTTCTGCAGCTCCGTGTATTTGACGGTCGCGTTGCCGCGATTGCTGTGCTGCACGAGATGGTCGCTGAAAAACTGGGTCTTCATGACCGTATTGTTGGCGGTCTCGTTGGCCAGATACATGCGCCGCTCAAGATAGCGCGGGATCAGGTACGCGATAAATGGCAGCAGAATCAGCATGATGACGTAAAGCTGCGTGGAGCTCTTGTTGTGATTGCGAATGGAAAAAACCAGAAGCACCGCGAGCAGTGCCTCCAGTGCCAGCAGGATCGCGGCCATGCTGCGGCGGCTGGAGAGGGCGTGGTTCAGCTTCCGGAATTCCTCCAGCGTCACGACGGTTGTGGTTTCATAAAGGGGTTTGTTAAATTTCATAGGCCACCTGCTCGTTTGTTGTTTAAGATGCTGTGTGAAAACCTGCTAATAAAGAATGAAAACTACTTATGGCAGTTGTAGGAGAAGCCGCTAAAAAGAATGAAAACTTCTTATGACATCGGTCATGAAATACCGCACCCCAGGAAGATTGCGTCTGCCCGCTCAAAGGCGTCGTCCGTCCACGGATAAGAGGAGTCGGACACGCCCGCGTCCTGGAGAAGATCCTCGGCGCCGTCGTCCTTCAGCATATCGACCGCGCCGCTGACGCAGGCCATCTGCTCACTAAAGATGTCAGCCGCCTGGCCGGAAAGCGTCTCAAAATAAGCACGGGACTGTTCTTCGATTTCATCTGCGGATAAATCCGTTCCCAGCGTAAAATCCAGAAGATCTGCCGCGACCTGCGTGGACTTGAGCGTCGTCCCTGCCTCGCCTGGCTTGACCAGCTGCCGTGCCTCCGCAAAAATGACGCGAAGATCTTCGCCCGAAGCATCAGAGGAAGCTGTGACAGCAGTATCGCCCGAGGCAGCAGAGGAAGCCGTGACGGCAGTATGGCCCGAGGCAGCAGATGAAGCCGTGACGGCAGTATCGTCCGAAGCAGCAGATGAAGCCGTGACAGCGGTTTCGTTTTTTCCTCCGCAGCCGCAGAGCAGCAATGCCGCGGTTATACATACAATCAACAGTTGTTTCATCGTACAGTACTCCTTTCAGCGCGCGCGCCTTAATGAAAGTCATCTCTGTCATGAAGTTCTCGTAAACACCTCCGCAGGGGTGCGCACGGATTTGCGGCAGAAAAATGATAAAAATTCTCAAAAGAACATGCATCCAGAATACAGGCCTATTGTAAAGCATCCGGGCAGAAACTGCAAGAAGTTGCTGTTTTTGGGTTCAAACCCGGATTAAACGGCATAGAGTCGATTTACCACGTCTAAAATGTGATATACTATTCGTTGATGAGTGAAAAATGAAGCTTTATAACTGCCTGTAGATTTTGCGGAAGAAGATGGGATACAGTCAGATGGAGTGGGTTGATATTGTAGATGAGAACGGCTGCCCGACCGGGAAGACCGTCAGCCGGGAGCAGGCGGTGCGGAAGAATTCTGTTCAAAACTGCATTTATGAGGAGGAGCTGCTGATGGTAAAAGAGGCCGCGGAGCAGGGAAGAGATAAGCCTGGTTCAGATGAGCCAGAAGGAAAAGAGAACCCGGAGCAGGGGAAAGGTGAACCAAATGGAGAAGGAGTGAAAATCCTTCTGGTCGTCAGCTTTGGCACAAGTGTTCCGGAGACACGCGAAAAAACGATCGGTGCGATTGAGCGCGCGCTCGCGGAGGATTTTCCGGACTGCACGGTCAGGCGGGCGTTTACTTCGGGGGTAATTATCCGGATTGTCCGCCGGAAAGAGGGGCTGGCGATCGACTCACTGGATGAGGCGTTGGAGCGCGCCGCCGCAGACGGGGTCGGTGAGCTCATCATCCAGCCGACGCACCTGATGTACGGATATGAATATGAAAAGCTCTGCGGCGCGGTGGAGCTTTTCCGGGAGCAATCTGGCAAAAAGGCAGTGATCGGAAAGCCTCTGCTGGGGGACGAAGCGGATCTGGAGGCGGTCGCGCGGGCCGTTGCCGGGGCGGCGCGTGGCGAAAGCACAGTGGATCTTCCGCCAAAAACAGCCTTTGTCTTCATGGGGCACGGGACGGATCACCCCGCGAACATCGTCTATCTGCAGCTGCAGGAGACGATGCTGCGCATGGGATTCCGGAATTGTTTTGTCGGCACGGTCGAGGGATTCCCGGAGGAAACGGAAGTTCACACGGTTCTCAGGAAAGTCCGGGAAGCCGGCTATACGGATGTGGTTCTCCGGCCGCTCATGGTGGTCGCGGGAGATCACGCGCTGAACGACATGGCCGGGGACGCGCCTGATTCCTGGAAAAACCTGTTCGGAGAAGTCTTCGGCAGGGATCACGTACACTGTCAGATGGCAGGTCTCGGAGAGCTGCCGGAAATCCGGAAACTGTACAGTTCACATGTGGAAAGGAGCCAATATGACGAGAACATGTAAAAAGCTAATCCTGGTTTTGGTTTGTGTCCTGATGGTGCTGGGCTGTATACCAGATCCCGCCGGCCTGGGGTACGGTTCGCGTGATGTAGAAGCCGCGGCGAAGGTGAAGACAGTCGCATCGATAAAAACCGGCAAAAAGATCACGATAAACGGGTTGGTCTATAAGATTACAAAGCTTTCGAAGAACAAGAGTACCGTCCAGCTGACAGGACTCTCGAAGGCGGCGAAGAAGAAAACAACGGCGCTGAAGGTGCCGGCCTATGTAAAAATCAAAGTCAAAAAAGGGAAAAACAAAGGAACTTACAAGTATAAGGTCACTTCGATTGCAAAAAAGGCGCTGAAGGGAAACAAGAAAATCAAACGTGTTTCCATAGGCGCCAACGTCACGGTGATCGGCCAGAGCGCGTTTGAAGGCTGCACCTCTCTTACGAAGGTGACGATCGCAAAAAAATCAAAGCTTTCAACGGTCAAAAGCCGCGCGTTTTACAACTGTAAAAAACTGAAAACCATCAATTTTTCGGCGGCCAAAAAGCTGAAAAGCGTCCCGGCAAACGCCTTTAAAAATACAAAGGTCAAAAAGCTGCCGGGCCAGAAGAAAACGGAAAGCACCACTGCCAAAACCGAGACAAAAAAGGATATCACGCAGTATTCCTATGAAGTGATTCCTATGCTGAAGCCGTTCAACGAGTTTTTTTACATCAAAACAAACAATCCGGATCCGGATTCATTCCGGTTTGCCGACAAATCGAGCAAATATTCAAAAGAAGCGACGATTGTGCCGGATGATTCCGCCTATGCGGATGTCAAATACGAGAAACCGGCTGTGAAGCGCGTCAAGGGCGGCTATATCGGGTACTCCGGAAACACAGATGGCGGCAAGCTGGTGCTGCAGGAGGAAAAAGAGACGGTGGTAAACGGTTACTGGCAGACCGTGTACAAGGATACTTCTGTGACAGTTACGCTGCCGGAGCTGGTAGATGAGTGTGATTATCTGATCAAAAATTACGCGGGATCAGGGTCATTTTTCGACAAGATGGACGCGGTGCAGAGCGGCTTTTCCAGTATCTGCCTGTACAGCGGCGTGTATATCCTGGGGAAGCAGAAGAAAAGCACGGATGAGCCGTATTACGGGCTTTCCACGTCTCCGCACGCGGATCAGGATTTTTATATTCAGGATCCGTACTACCGCGAGGACAGTAAATACATGCTGATCTCCAGCCTGTATCCGTTCCGGTATGATTCGATCGGCTTCCCGTCCATGATGAGTTCTGTGGCGAAACGGCTGAATTCCGGGGCG
This sequence comes from Eubacterium sp., assembly GCA_017475785.1. The sequence goes on from JAFVEX010000183.1 coordinate 20,896, forward strand.
TCTGTCAAGTGGGATTCCTACTACCACTATGAGGTACAGGTGACGTACAACGGCACGACGAAAACCTATGGCGGCGCCGGCTCCGGCGGCGGCCAGGGAATCAAAGAAAACATGGTCAGTAACTGGTTTAAATTCGACAACAGCACGGATGACTACTATAAAAAAGCGTCTCTGAAGACGCTCAGCCAGAAAATCAACGCGTATGGAAAGCTGAATGTGCCGGAGGACAAAAAAGACCTGCCGGAGCTCACCTGGGCAGATGTGCGGAAAAGTGTCGGGAATGGCAGTTACGTGAGGCTGGTCCTGATCAATTCTATCTTTGGCGGAGGCGGCACAGGGTACACCTACCTCTATGACGACGGCGGAAGCTATATCGGGTATTTTTCAGATGCCTGGTACGACGGCAGATATTTTAATGATCACGAATATTTCAGCCGCGGAATAACCTTCGCGGATGCGCCGGAGGCAGACATTGTAATAAAGAATCCCGTGATCCATTTTCCTGATGACGGGAAACAGTGGAAATATAACGGCACGAACATTGGCGAAACGCCGGAATATGACGCGGCTTCAGGCACCTGGAACGGGTATGTAAGGTATCGATATCAGAAGGATCAGCAGCGATGGCTTGCAGATTTTGATTATAGATTATATTATTACGATGATGAAGGATATCAATATCATTACGCCGATGAAAGTCCGGAAATGCTGGAGGCGCTCAGCCTGACAAAAGATCAGGTCACGGCGATGAAGGTCGACCGCAATGCCAATACAGATCCGTCGTCCTACAAAATTTTTGACATGAAATCAGCGCCCGGAACAAAGGGCGGCGCATGAGCCCCGCCGGACAGCGGCTGGTTTTCTGTCTGATCAAGATGACAGGGACGATGAGATGACAGGGGACGGTTCTCTGTCACCTAAACTGCAGAAGAAGCATTCTGCGCATTAGTCCAGTTACTTAAAACCTGATGTACTGGTTTTCTCATAATCCGGAATTGTGACTGAGATGACAGAGAACCGTCCCCTGTCACCTTGCAGGATGGACATTGAGGAAGGATAATAAAAGCGTGCGGACATTTTTGAAAACACTTCTTGCCGTGCTGATTTTCGCGGCAGCATGCGCAAACCCATACGCGATCTCCGCCGCACCGGGCTTTGAGCAGGTTGCCTCCGGAAATGAGCTGGCAAACGCGAAAAAGGTCTCCCGGTATGGGATGCTGCCGGTGTACGCGCGGGATATCGCAGACGGCGTGTATGACGTGAAGGTTGCCTCCAGTTCTTCTTTCTTCCGGATTGCGGAGGCGTCGCTGCTGGTTGAAAACGGATCCATGCAGCTGACGATGCTGATCCCGAGTAAGAGTTACACACATGTATACCCGGGCAGCGGGACGGAAGCGGCCGCCGCGCCGCTGGAGTCATACATTGCCGCGGAGGAGGCAGAGCGCGGCACTTCCTTTACTGTGCCGGTCGAGGCACTGGATCAGGCGTTTTCCTGCGCCACATTCAGCAAGAACCGGAAAAAATGGTACGACCGGGCACTGCTGATTGAGGCGGATTCCCTGCCTGCAGAGGCGCTGAAGGTTTCCCTGCCAGATTATGATCTGATTTCTGACGCGCTGGATGCCTACGCGGAGACACACCCGGATGAGGTGGCAGAGGCAAAGGACGAAGGAAGCCGGGCGGGTGCGCCGGCCGGCGAGGAGACCTCCGGGCAGCCGGGGGCGTCGCCGGAAACCGGAGCGGCCGGGCAGGAAGAAGCCAGGACGAAGAATCACACAGGGAGCGCGGGGCAGGAAGGGACATCTTCAGGGGCGGAGTCAGATTCCGCCGCAGGGTCAGCCGGGCGGGACACAGAAGATGCCGCTGAGGCAGACGCGGGATCGGACACTCCGGCCGCAGGAACGTCTGGCCAGACGGGAAACCAGGAGACTGGCGGTTCGGAGGCAGGCGGCTCGGAGGCGGTTTCTGTGAACCTGCCAGACGGCGAATATGCCATAGAAGTGACGATGACCGGCGGCAGCGGCCGGGCGAGCGTCAGCTCGCCGACCTGGCTGGTCGTGGAAAACGGCCGCGCGTACGCGAGGCTGCTCTGGAGCAGCAGCTACTACGACTACATGGTCGTCGAAGATACCATCTACCGGAATCTGTCATCCGAGGGCGGAAACTCCACGTTCCTGATCCCGCTGACAGAATTCGACGAGCCGATGGCGGTGATCGCGGACACAACGGCGATGGGCGACCCGGTCGAGATCGAGTATATGCTGACGTTCTATGAAGACAGCATCGGAAACAAGGGTCAGATACCACAGGAAGCGGCAAAGAAGGTGCTGATCACAGCGCTTGTGATCATCGTGGCAGGCGGCGTCCTGAATTATCTCGTCAAAGCAAGGCGGAAACGCTGAGGGGCTGACCGGGGACGGTTCTCTGTCCAGCCTGTCCAGTCATCCTGCAGTGAGGGAGGAGTGTATTATGAGCAACAAAGGAATCGCCTATGGCGTAGGCGTCGGGCCGGGGGATCCGGAGCTGATGACATTGAAAGCAGTCCGGTTAATCCGGGAGAATAAGGTGATTGCGGTTCCCGGAACGGACGCAAAAGAATCCGTCGCCTACAAAATCGCGGTACAGGCAGTGCCGGAGCTGGCGGAAAAGGAACTGATCGCGATCAATATGCCGATGACCAAGGACGCGGAGAAGCTTCTGGAGGCCCATCACCGCGGCGCGCGCCAGATATCAGAATGGCTCGACAAGGGAGAAAATGTCGTGTATCTGACGCTTGGAGATTCGACCGTTTACTGCACTTTCACTTATCTTCAGGGAATTCTGGAGGCAGACGGTTACCGGACAGAGCTGGTAAACGGCATTCCCTCGTTCTGCGCGGCGGCGGCGCGCCTGAACATTCCGCTGATGGCATGGAACGAGCAGCTCCATGTGCTGCCGGCGACGCACAAGACAGATGTCGTCATGAATCAGCCGGGCACGTATGTATTGATGAAGTCCGGAAGCCGCATGAAAGAGATCAAGGCTCTGCTGGCGCAAAGCGGGCGGCACGTGCAGGCAGTGGAAAACTGCAGCATGCCGGACGAAGTTGTTTACCGCAGTGTAGACGAAATTCCCGATGACGCAGGGTATTTTTCACTGATTATTTCGCGTGAGCGGTAATGCGGGACGATTCCGGAAAAAACAATGACCTCTCGCAAGATGCAGTTTTGCAGGAACGTTCAGCAGGCACGTTCAGCAGCATGCGGAACATGACAGAGGAAGGCAGACGGATATGATAGAACTGCAGGGTCTGACAAAAAAATACGGCACATTTACAGCAGTGGATCATATTGACCTGCGCATAGAGACGGGCGAATTTTTTGGACTGCTGGGGCCAAACGGCGCCGGAAAGACAACCACAATCAGCATGATTTCCACCGTTCTGCTGCCGACAGAAGGAACCGTGCAGGTCGACGGAAATATCCTGGACCGCAAATCATCCAGAGAAAAACAGAAGCTGTCCGTCATAACACAGGAATTTTCCATGCGGCAGGACATGACGGCCGAGGAAGTCATGGAATACCAGGGGAGACTGTACTATCTCCCCCGTAAGGTCATCCGTCAGAAGACAGAAGAATTGCTGGATTTCGTCGGGCTCCTGGAATTCCGAAAACGGATTGTGCGGCATCTTTCCGGCGGCATGAAGCGCAAGCTGATGATCTGCCGCGCGCTGATGACAGAGCCGGAAATCCTGATCCTCGACGAGCCGACAGCCGGAATGGACGCAGTGTCCCGGCGGCAGACCTGGAACCTGCTTCGCCAGCTCAATGGCCGCGGCATCACAATTGTGCTGACGACGCACCTGATCGACGAGGCGCAGGCGCTCTGCGACCGCGTCGCCCTTATGAACCAGGGACAGATCAAATACGTCGACACCCCCGCCCGGCTGATTCTCGAGCTGGGCGAGTACGCAGTAGACGAGCCGTCGAAAGACATCCTCAAGAGCAGCTATTTCCGCACGCGGGAAGATGCAATTGCGCATCTTTCGCAGGCCGGCGGGCACGCCGCGCTGCGCCGCACGACATTAGAGGACGTCTTCGTCGAACGTGTTGGAAGGAGATTGTAAATTGAAGTTTGTCGGGATCGGTATGTTAAGACGAATTTCAGCTTCCGAGGATGCCCTTGCTGAAAAGATCGGAGAAACGGAGACTTAGCGTCTGTCAGCGTGCGGGCAATGAATCGTCGCCTTTGATGAATTGGCTGCGCGCCTACAGACGGTTAGTCTGCGGTTCGATGGTCTTTTCGCGGGCAGACGAGGAAACTGAATTCGTCACCCTGCAGATCCCGACAAACTTCAATTTAGTAAAATCACAGGAAAAATAAATGGGCATTGTTACAGTTTTATGGGAAAAGTGGGTCGAGTTCCGGCGGGATTTCTACAAAATCACGCTGGCAGCCATGATCTCGCCCCTGATGTACCTGATTATTTTTGGGTTTGGTATCCAGACAACGTCTCACGGAGAGCCGTACCTGCAGTTCCTGATCCCCGGCGTCGTCGCAATGTCTACGATGACCGGCAGCTTCAGCGCGGTGGCGCAGAACATGAGTGTGCAGAGGCTGTACGAGAAGGCACTCGACCAGGTGATGGTGTCGCCGACGCCGCTCTGGCAGTTTATTGTCGGGCAGATCATCGGCGGAAGCCTTCGTGGGATGTACGCGGCTTGTGTGATTCTGCTGCTGACGCTGCCGATCCGGACAAATCTGATTTACAACGGGTGGTCGTTCGTGATGATGTTTCTGAACGGCACCGTGTTCGCGACCATCGCGCTGGTTCTTTCGTTTCTGGCGAAAAGTTATTCCGACGCGCCGCGATATACGTCGTACATCATTATGCCAATGTCGTTTTTGTGTAATACTTTTTTCTCGACGGATCAGATGCCGGACGGGTTTCGCCAGGTGATCGCGGCGATGCCGCTTTCGCAGGCAAGCAGGACGATTCGGAGTATTTCTGTGCAGGAGGCGCCGGGCGCGGCAGGATATTTGATTGAACTGGTGTATCTTGCCGTGTTTTCACTGATCGCGTTCGGGTTTATATACAAAAAGAAGAACTTATAGCAGGGATGATTAAAAAATGGAAAAAAGCGGTAAAGTATATCTTGTAGGCGCGGGGCCTGGAGACGCGGAGCTTCTCACCAAAAAGGCGGAGCGTGTACTGCAGGAGGCGGATGTGATCTTTTATGACAGCCTCGTCGGCGACGCGATTCTGGCGCGGATGCCGGCGCGCTGCAGGAAGGTGCCGGTCGGCAAGCGCTCAGGGAATCATCTTGTCCGGCAGGAGGACACGAACCGCATGCTTCTGGAGGAAGCGCAGGCCGGCAGCTGTGTCGTGCGGCTCAAAGGCGGAGATCCGTTTTTGTTTGGCAGGGGCGGTGAGGAGCTGGAGCTGCTCGCCGCGCACGGAATTCCGTTTGAGGTGGTGCCGGGAGTGACCTCGGCGGTGGCTGTCCCGGCGTATGCGGGCATACCTGTGACGCACCGGGATTTTACTTCATCGGTACACATCATTACGGGACACCGGCGGGCCGGCGAGGCAGATCCGCTGAATTATCCGGCACTCGTTCGGGCCGGCGGCACACTGGTGTTTCTGATGGGCGTCCGCGCCCTGCCGGAGATTTGTGCCGGACTGCAGGCTGCAGGCATGGCGCCGGAGACGCCCGCAGCAGTTCTTGAGCGCGGCACGACCGCCGCGCAGAGGCGGGTGACCGCGACGCTGGCGACGCTTCCGGAGGAGAGCAGCCGCGCGGAAATCGGCATGCCCGCGATAATCGTAGTCGGAGAGGTCTGCAGCTGCGCGGAGCAGTTTGCGTGGGCGGAAAACCGGCCGCTCGCAGGCGAAAAAATCCTTCTGATGCGGCCGCGGCATCTGATTCGGGAGTTTGCGGAGCGGCTGCGCGGGAAGGGCGCCGAGGTGCTGGAGGTTCCGCTGATCGAGACGCGGCTGATTTGCGAAAATCCTCGGCTTGACACAGCGGTCACAGATCTGGAAACGTACCAGTGGATCGTATTTACAAGTCCCACCGGCGTGCGGCTGTTTTTTGAAAAATTAGCTGCCGGAAGGACTGATTTGAGAAGGCTGGCGCACTGTAGATTTGCCGTGATCGGAGAGGGCAGCCGGCGCGAGCTGGAGCAGCGGGGTTTTTTCCCGGAACTGATGCCGGAGGTTTATACGGGGGAGGCGCTCGGAAAAGAGCTGCGTGACCAGATTTTCACAGAGATCCTGGAAGCCGAAGGGCAGGAAATCGAAGCGCAGGAAGCCAAAAGCCAGGAAGTGGAAAAGCAGGAAGCCAAAAGTCGGGAAGTGGAAGATCAGGAAGGCAGAGAACAAAAAGCCCAAAAACAGGAATCCGAAGCGCAGGAAATCAAAGGGCAGAAAGCCCCCCGAAAGGAGATGGCATCCAAAGTCAAAATCCTGATTCCACGGGCAAAAAAAGGAAATCCTGCCCTGCCGGAGCTTCTGGCAGAATTTTCCGTGGACGATATCCCGCTTTATGAGACCGTCTCGCTTTCGTCAGAAGTGATCGACTTGTCGGAAAAGTTCCGGCAAAAGGAAATTTCAATCGCCGTGTTTACAAGCGCTTCCATGGTGCGGGCATTTGCGGCGGAGGTGTCTGAAATTGATTTCGGAGCCGTCCGGGCGGCCTGCATCGGAGAGCAGACAGCGGCTGCCGCGCGCAGCCTCGGCATGCAGGTGTTCGTCTCCAGGAAGGCGGCAATCGAGTCGCTGGAGGAGCTGATTATGCAGATGCATACTGCCGGCGCCGTGTAAAAATCCTGCAAGCTGCTTTCATGAGTGAGAAGTCAGAAGGTAATTGTGAAACTTCATTTTTCAACGCTCATATTGTGCAAAATTAAGTATTCTGCGAGTAGAAGCTTGCGGTAATCACAGCTTTTGATGCTGTAACCAAAAAATTCCAGAAGAACAGAAGATAGTTCCGAGGGAGACAGGATGAAGCAAAATGGAGAACGACACATGCGAGAAGGCCCGTTTTTTCCGCTGTTTGTAGATCTTTCGGCAAAGCGGATTCTTGTGGTCGGAGGCGGAGCGGTGGCGCTTCGCAAGACGAGGACGATTTTGCGGTTTTGCAGGCAGGTGACGGTGGTCGCGCCGGAGATTCGTCCGGATTTTTATGAGCTTCGGGAGGCACTTCGAGCCAGGCAGCCAGCCGCAGCGCCGGCTGGGCAGTGCTGCAAGGCAGCAGACATGTCTGGAAAAGAAGGGACTGACCAGCCGGACGGAGCAAGTGCGGCCGGCCCTTCCGGAGCGCAGGAGCAGGATGAAAAAATCAAAATCCTCGTCCGGGAATATGAGCCGTCCGATCTGGAAGGAATTGATCTGGCAATTGTCGCGACGGATGCCGCGGGGCTGAATGCGGAAATTGCCGCGCAGTGCGCCGCGCGGGGTATCCTGAAAAATGTCGCCAGCGACAGGGCACTTTGCGATTTCTACTTTCCTGCGGTGGTTGAGCAGGAAGGCGTTGTGATCGGGATCGGCAGCGGAGGAAACCCGGCGCTGACCAGAAAGGTGCGTGAGCACCTGGAAAAATTGCAGAGAACATAAAATAAAACACTAAAATACAAAACAGGCAGACAACAGATGAGGAGGAGTGGATGATGACAGCACAGGTGAGCGCAGAAAGAAAGTTAACGACGCGGGATATTGTATTTGGAGGATTGTTTGTGGCGCTGATGGCAGTGGGCGCGTTTATCAAGATTATGATCCCGCTGGGTGTGTTTTCCGTAACCTTTTCGCTTCAGTTTTTCTTTGCGCTGCTGGCAGGGTTTCTGCTCGGCGCGCGGCTGGGATTTCTGAGTGTACTGGCATACCTGATTCTTGGACTTTGCGGACTTCCGATTTTTGCCCACGGCGGCGGGTTCGCGTATCTGCTGAAGCCGACCTTTGGTTTCCTGATCGGATTCGCGGCGGCGGCCTTTGTGTGCGGGTCTCTGATGAAACGGCTAAAAAAGCCGACGCTGCCGCGTCTCCTGCTGGCAGCCTTTATCGGTGAGATGGCATACTACCTGTGCGGACTCGTGTATTATTTCATCATGTTTAATTATGTGCTGACGAACGGAGCCACGATCGGGTTTAAAGAGCTGATTGTTGTCTGGTTCCTGAGCACGGTTGTGCCGGACTTTATCCTTTGTGTCCTTGCTTCGCTCGTGGCACGGCGGATGATGCCGATGATGCAGAATCTTCGGATGAACGAAGGCGGAAGAATGCAGTAAAACCATACCAGCCTGCAGGTCTTGGTGCCGACGGGAGGAATGCGTATGTACAACAAGAAAAAACTGATCATCGCGGCGCGCGGCAGTCTTTTGTCACGCGCGCAGGTGGAATTTGTGAGAAAGCTGCTGGCAGCTGTCGGTGTGCAGACGGAGTTTCTGCCGGTTCGCACGAAGGGAGACCGCAACCGCACGGATGCCCTCCGCGCGATCGGCGGAGACGGCCTGTTTGTGCGGGAGGTGGAAAAATATCTGCTGGACGGCACAGCAGACCTGGCCGTGCACTGCGGAAAGGATCTGCCTTACCGGATCGCGGAAGGGCTGGTCATCGGTGGAGTGCCGGCGGCAGAGGATCCCCGGGACTGCCTGCTCTACCCTGCCGGCCGGACCATAGAAGAGCTGCGGAAAATCGGCACTGGAAGCGCGCGGAGGATCAGTGAGCTGAAGCGGCACTTGCCGCAGGCCAAGTGTTTGGAAATCCGCGGCAATATCAATACGCGGATTGACAAGCTGCGCGACGGCCAGTACGACGGCATTCTCCTGGCGAAAGCCGGGCTGGAGCGTCTGAAGCCGGATCTGCAGGGTCTTTCCGTGCGGGTGTTTGCGCCGGACGAAATGATACCGGCGGCCTGCCAGGGTATTCTGGCGCTGGAGTGCCGCGCGGACGACGTGGATACCATCGAAATTCTCCGGGCCATTACGGACGACGCGGCGCGGGAACGCTTTGAGACGGAGCGCGAGCTGTTCTGCCGCATGCAGGCAGACTGCGCGACTGCGGTCGGCGTGTACGCGGAATTCGAAGAGCAGAAGCATGCGCCTGGTGCCTATGGTGAGGAAGCCGCCATATACCCCGCGGGCAGCGGAAATGAGGCAGCCGCACGTCCCGGAGACACTGCAGAAAACACAGCACGTACACGTCCCGCTTTTTGCGGAGACGTCTCGGAGCCTCGGAAATACCTGCGGATCCGCGCGATGTTCGATGAAAAATCCGCGGCGGCGGAAGGAGCGGCTTCCAGCCGCGCCCGGCTGATCGGCGAAATATTAGAGAACATATATAGCAGAAAGGAACCAGAATGAAAAATTCCAGCAGCTTTTTCGCGAATAAAGAGTGCCGGTACTACCCGTGCCACGAGGGGCAGGAGCCGTTCAACTGCCTGTTCTGCTACTGTCCGTTTTATCTTGAGGAAAAATGTCCGGGAAATCCGACGTGGCTGAAGATCCGGGGAAAAATCATCAAGGACTGCACAGCCTGTACCTTCCCGCACAGGCCGGAGAGCTACGACGTGATTATCAACTGGATCAAAAAGGCGAACGAGACACGGACCTACAGCGAAGAAATACAGGCGAAGGCCATTGAAATCAAACCGGAGTAAAAACAGTGAAAAAAATCATTTTTCTGGATCTGGATGGAACCGCATTGAACGACAAAAAGGAACTGACACCAGGGAACCGCGAGGCGATTGCTGCGGCACAGGCCGCTGGACACAGGATCGTCGTGACGACGGGACGGCCGACCGCAAGCGCCAGGATTCAGGCCGAGCGGCACGGGCTGGCCGGACCCGGCAGTTACCTGATCAGCTACAACGGAGGCGAGATCTACGACATCGAACACGAGAAGGTGCTCTACCAGCAGACCATATCGCTTCCGACCGTCCGTGAAGTCTTTGCAGAGGCGGCGCGGCGGGACATTCATATTCAGGCTTACCGCGGGGACAAGGTGCTGGTTGACCCGCGCAACGATGATCAGGAGGTGCGGGCTTACTGCAGCCTGATCGAGATGCAGTTTGACGTAATCCCGTCGATCGCGGAGCTGGCAGAAGAGCCTGTGAAATTACATTCCAGCACCCTTGTGGAAGGAGATTCTCTGATCCCGTTTCGTGACTGGATCAATGAGGCCTATCCCGAGGAGCTCGACAGCTTCCTCTCGGCGCCGGTATTTCTGGAGATCGTCGCCCACGGCATGAACAAAGGCAACGCGGTGCGCCGCCTGGCGGAGCTGCTGGACTGCCCGATCGATCAGACAGTCGCGATCGGCGATGAGGCGAACGATGTGCCGATGATCCGTGAGGCGGGAATCGGCGCGGCTATGATCAATGGAATCGACGAAGCAAAAGAAGCGGCCGATTATATCACATTAGCGGATAATAATCACGACGGTGTCGCGGAAGTAATTCGAAAGTTTGTGATTTAACATGACTCACCCTGACTCACCCTGGACGCGGACTTTTTTCTGCGCACTGACGCTTTCGGGCTTGCTGCTGGCCGGATGCGGGAAGGACGCTGTTTCTGAACGTGCGTTTTCTGTGCAGGAAAGCAGCAGTCGTTCTGATATTTCTGATATTTCTAATAGTTCTAACAGCTCTGATGGGTCTGTTCCCGGCGCGTCGGCCAGCTCATCATCAGCCGGTGACGCAGATTCAGACAGCTTTTCGACAAACACTGCATCTGGAAGCGGATCTCCTGGTGGCGCGCCGGCGGGCACAGCAGGCGACGAATCTCTTGGCGGCGCGCATGCGGGCACAGCAGGCGACGAATCTCCTGACGGCGCTGTACCTGCAGGCACAGCAGACGGCGGATCTCCTGATGGCACGCCTGCAGGCACATCAGAAGGCACAGAGCAAGAAACCAGCAGCAAATCGGACGAAGAAACTGCCGGTTCGTTGTCTGCGGAGGCTGTCCTTCCAAACGACGACGACCTCGTGCGCGTGCAGGACTTTATCCCGAATCTGCTGGTGGATCTGAAATATGCCACAGAAGATAACTTTACCGGAGAAATCATCTATGATTTTTCCGACGCATATCTCCGGTACGGAACCGTCATGCGGCTGCAGACCGTGCAGGAAGATATGGAGGCACGCGGATTGACACCGAAGATCTGGGACGCGTTCCGGCCGATCGAGGCACAGCAGGCGCTTTGGGAGGCATATCCGGATCCCACATACGTGTCCAATCCGGACAGGGGCTACACATCACATAATTTCGGCAATACCATCGATATCACGGTGGTGCGCAGTGACGGCGAAGAGATTCCCCTGCCAACCGGATTTGACGATTTTTCCCTGAAGGCTGACCGTGATTACAGCGATTGCGCGGAGGAAGAGGCAGAAAATGCCCGCATGCTGGAACAGGCGATGGAAGCAGCAGGATTTACAGGGTATCAGGGCGAGTGGTGGCACTATCAGGATATCGATGACTATCCGGGAGATGATCTGGCAGACATGAAATTATCGAATTGACAGTATGAAGAGAACAGCGGAGAGATAAAAAATCTCTCCGCATGCAGTACATCGCACGGTCACATTTTATTTTACCGACGAGTCAGAACCGTCACTCGTCATCATCGCACGGTCACATTTTATTTTATCGACGAGTCAGAACCGTCACTCGTCATCATATGCGATGTTCTTATGTACACTATAACACACTTAAGGAGAATTGCAAGAGAAAAATCAGCCTTGACTGTCTGCAGCGGCATATCTTGTTCCCAGCATTGGAAGCAGATCTGCCAGAACAATCGCCCCGAACATCAGAAAACAGCCCGCAAGCTCGCGCCGGGAAAGTGCCTGATGCAAAACAAGCCAGCCGGCAATTACACTGATACAGGATTCCATACTCATAAGCAGTGAAGCTACTGCGGGGTGGAGTCCTTTTTGTCCGATAATCTGCAGGGTGTACCCGACGCCTGCCGACAGAACGCCGGCGTAAAGAAGCGGTCTCCAGGCGGCCGCAAGCGCAGCGAAGTCCGGGTGTACGAAAAAAGCCATCATTATGGCCGAAATCCCTCCGGCGACAAGAAACTGAATGCAGGACATGGCAATTCCATCCACTTTTCCAATAAATTTGTCAATCGCAAGAATATGCGCGGCGAAAGCAAACGCGCACACCAGAACATACAGATCGCCTCTGCTGATCTGGAAGGATTCGTTGATGCAGATCAGATACAGACCGGTGACGGCAATGGCGACTGCGAGCCAGATAATACGGGAAACATTTTTACCGATCAGTATGGAAAAAAGAGGAACCAGAATAATGTAAAAAGCAGTGATAAAGCCCGCTTTTCCGACAGTGGTGTGCTTGATGCCGTAAGACTGGATGGTGCTTGCCGCAAAAAGGATCACGCCGGTCACGATTCCTCCCGTCAGGTGCGCGCGCCCAGAAACGCGTAACTGTCCTGCCAGAACAGGGTTGCGCAGAATCCGGAAAGTCATGACGATCAGCAGCGCCGCGCCAGCCAGAATCAGACGAGCGCCGTTAAACACCAGTGGATTGACATTTTCCATGCCCACACTCTGCGCGACAAAGGAGGAGCCCCAGATCGCGGCCGTGAGCAGAAGAAGGAGTGAGTTTCTGAGGGTATGAGGTTTCATTGGGCTGCTCCTTATAAAAATTGTAGTTTGTCGGGATCGTGGGGTGACGAATTCAGTTTCCTCATCTGCCCGCAAAAAGACCATCGAACCGCAGACTAACCGTCTGTAGGCGTGCGGCCAATTCATCAAAGGCGACGATTCATTGCCCGCATGCTGACAGACGCTAAGCCTCCGTTTCTCCGATCTTTTCAGCAAGGGCATACTCGGAAGCTGAAATTCGTCACCCTGACGATCCCGACAAACTACAATTTGATATTTGAAAACAGAGCCCGCGGCGACGGACTCTGTTTTCGGGTTATAACAACACATTATAGGGAGGGAGAAAAACTGGTCAGCATCCCGGCGGTCGGGTGTTTCGCCGGCCTGTAACAGTTTTTATACAAGTGTCTCGATCGGGAAGTACTCCATGCCAAACGCATCAGCGACGCCCGGGAATGTGATCTTGCCCTGATAGGTCTGCGCGCCTGCAGCGAGGCATGCGTCGTCCTTGACTGCCTGCTCGAAGCCCTTGTTTGCCAGAGCCAGTCCGTGGTTCAGCGTGGTGCTGCACAGAGCCAGCGTGGAGGTACGGGACAGAGCGCCCGGCATATTTGCTACGCAGTAATGTACGATGCCTTCCTTGATGAAGACCGGATCGTCATGTGTGGTTGCGTGAGAGGACTCGATGCATCCGCCCTGGTCGATGGCGACGTCTACCAGAACCGCGCCCTTCTTCATGAGCTTCAGATCCTCTTCGAGTACCAGCTTCGGTGTCTTGCGGCCCGGAAGCAGGACTGCGCCGATGACAAGGTCAGCTTCTTTGATGGAAGCGAGGATGTTTGCGCGGCTGCTGTACAGGGTCTGGATGCGGCTTCCGAAGATGTCGTCGAGGTAAGCGAGACGCTCAGCGCTGACATCAAGGATGGTAACATTTGCGCCCATGCCGACTGCGATTTTGCATGCGTTTGTGCCTACGCCGCCGCCGCCGAGGATGACAACGTTTGCTTTCTGGACGCCGGGAACGCCTGCGAGCATAACGCCGCGGCCGCCGTATGTCTTCTCGAGGTACTTAGCGCCTTCCTGTACAGACATGCGTCCTGCGATCTGGCTCATCGGGATCAGGCAGGGAAGTCCGCCGCGCGGTCCTACGATGGTCTCGTACGCGATGGAGTTGGTGCCTGCTGCCAGAAGCGCGTCTGTGAGCGGCTTGTCAGCTGCCAGATGAAGGTAGGTGTACAGCAGGAGATCTTTTCTCAGATACTGATACTCGGACTCGATTGGCTCTTTGACCTTTACGATCATCTCGGACTTGTTCCAGACATCAGCTGCGGAAGCGATCAGCTCTGCGCCTGCTGCTGCGTACTCATCATCGAAGAAATTGGAGCCTTCACCTGCTCCAGCCTCGACCAGAACTGTATGGCCGGCATCCTTGTATGCCTTGACATCATCCGGGGTAAGACCTACGCGAAACTCGTTGTTTTTGATTTCTTTTACGACACCTACGATCATTTTTAGTATCTCCTTTGCTTAGTATTTAAGAATGGTTATTTGGAAATGCCTGCTCGAACTTAACCGATTGGCAGATCCTGGAAAGATGCCCGGCGGCTTTTGCCGCAGGGGCATCAGCTCGTCTTCATGGTTACATACAAATATATTAATATTTAAATGTCAAAGGGTTATTCAGATTTTTTTTGAATTATTTTTTTGCCGGATCAAAAACAGGCCTCCACTGGGCGTCCACTTTACCTTGGCCGGAATCCCTTCCTGGTACATCACTTCCCAATTACTTGAATATTTTTCGGGCAGGTAAAATGGCAAGTTATGAGAAGTTACGTATTAATATATGAAGGAAAAAGAAAACGAAAGAAAAACACAAACAGACTGAAATGTACAGAGCATACCAAGGCATAATATAGTAAAATAAAGGCATTCAAAGATTTTTTCAAAATTACTCCCAGTGTCTTTCAGGAGAATACAGCAGGCAGTGTCAAAAAGATTTGCA
>JAFVEX010000184.1 GCA_017475785.1 Eubacterium sp.
TATCTCTGCAAACATGAATTGTTTGAAAAAATTCAGGCAATTGCGGAGGCAAACGGGCTGCAGGCGGTCGTTGAGGGGTCAAATACAGACGATGAAGGCGACTATCGTCCTGGGCTGCAGGCAATCAGGGAGCTGGGTGTTCGAAGCCCGCTGCGGGAGGCAAAACTCTCTAAGGCAGAGATTCGGGAGCTGTCCAGAGAATTTGGACTTCCGACCTGGGATAAGCAGTCCTTCGCCTGTCTTGCCTCACGGTTTGTTTACGGGGAGACAATCTGCGAAGAGAAGCTGGGCATGGTGGACCGGGCGGAACAGCTGCTGCTGGATCTTGGATTCCGGCAGGTGCGGGTGCGCATGCATGGGAGGCTTGCCCGGATCGAAGTGATGCCGGAGGATTTTCCTGAACTGATGAAAGCTGAAATCAGAGAGAGGATTTACACAACGTTCAAGGAAATTGGTTTTTCTTATGTTTCGCTCGACCTGCGCGGTTATCGGACCGGCAGCATGAACGAGACGCTGGATCAGAAGTTATAAAAATAATTGATAATGCAATATCTGTTTTTCTAATTGGACTTTGAACAGGATTGTGTGAGATAAATATTACAGGGAATCTCAGAATTATATTGAGGAGACATCATGCTGACACTGGAGCGAGCAAAAGAAATCAATCAGACGATGATCACGGAGCCACATCTGATCATTCATTCTACAAATGTCATGGCCGCGATGGAAGCCATGGCGGATCACTTCGGAGAGGATAAGGAGCATTGGAAAGCTGTTGGCTACCTGCATGATTATGATTATGAAAAATTCCCGGACGAGCATCTGCAGCACACGGAGCAGGAACTGCTTGAGGAGGGCGTGCCGGAAGAAGATGTGCGGGCGATCATGAGCCACGGGTATGCAATCGTGAATGACGTAAAGCCTGAGACCAATCTGGAAAAGAGCCTGTTTACAGTCGACGAACTGACCGGCATTATTGAGGCCTGTGCCAGGATGCGCCCAAACGGCATCACAGACCTCGATGTAAAGAGCTTCATGAAGAAGTTTAAGAACAAAAAATTTGCGGCGAAGTGCAACCGCGAGATTATCCTGCAGGGCTGTGAGCTTCTTGGAATGGAGGTTCGTGAGGTCGCGGAGATCTGTATTGCGGGAATGAAGCCCTATGCCGCGGAAATCGGTTTGCTCGGAACTGCGGCGGGAATTCAGGAGCCGGTATAAAACAATTAAGATTTTGACTGGGGAATCAGGCGTTCAGATTGTGGACGCCTGATTTTTTAAAATCGCATGTTTTTGGCATTTTTCTATTGCTTTTTCATATGGAATCATATACAGTATAATTCATATAAAACACCTAGGAAAAATATGGAATAAATCCATAATAAATAAATCGAAAAAATAAGCAACACAAAGCAAAGGAATGAAGTGATGTACAGAGAAGTAATCCAAAAGCGTTTTATCAAACCGCTCGACAGAAAAAGCAAACCATACGTTGGCGTAGAGCTCGAACTGCCCATTGTCAACCTGAAGCGCGCGCCGGTCTCTTTTGACGTATCCGCCAGTGCCGGGGAACAGTTCGTGCAGGAATTTCATTTTCAGAATGCCAGACGAGATGAAAACGGGAGAATCTGGTTTGCGGAAGACCCTGTCACAGGCGACTCGATTTCGTTTGACTGCAGCTTTAATACGCTGGAGTGGTCCTTTGGCAAGGAGTTTGACATTCATATTCTGGAGGAGCGCTTTCGCAGGTATTTTAGTTTTACGCAGAGCGTATTACAGCGGCACGGGCATATGCTGACCGGCATGGGTATCAACCCGCGCTATGCGCTGAACAGGAAGGAACCGGTTGCGAATGGCCGTTACAGAATGCTTTACCAGTATTTAAAGGGGAAACCAGAACAGCAGTCCGGGTTCCCGCTGCACGCATATCCGCACTTCGGGATGTTTGCCGCGGCGTCTCAGGTTCAGATGGACGTGGACCGCACGCAGGTTCTCGACGTAATCGAAGGCTTTAATCTGCTCGAACCGGTCAAGGCACTGCTGTTCGCGAATTCAGTGTGGCCGGAAAACCCGGATATCCTGATCAACCGCGACTGGCTGTGGGAATACAGCATGCACGGGCTGAATCCCCGCAATGTCGGCATGTGGAATGATCCCGTGCGGACGATTGAGGAATTGACGGATTACCTCTGCAGTCTGAGCATGTTCTGCACCGAGAGGGATGAGAAATACCTGTATTTTCAGCCGATTCCGGTCAGTGAATACTTTTCACGGGAGACGATTACCGGAAACTATGTAACATCTGAGGGGGTCCGGCAATATACATTCCGGCCTGAGAGCGGGGATATCCGCTACCTTCGGTCATATAAGTACGTTGACCTGACATTCCGCGGGACAATTGAATTCCGGAGCACCTGCACGCAGCCAATCAGCGATACGTTTGCCACTGCGGCGTTCCACGCCGGACTGATGCAGCGCATTCCGGAACTGAAAGAAGTTCTTTCGAACGACTGCACACTCTTCCAGCAGGGCATGTCGCCGAAGGTGCTCCGCACGCTTCTTTCCAGAAGGAGCATTCCGGCGTCTTTAAACAGAAAGTATCTGACAGATCTTCTGTACCGGGTGCTGGATCTCGCCCGTGACGGACTGTATCAGCGCGGGTATGGGGAGGCTGAGTATCTGAATCCGCTATATTTGCGTGCAGAACAGTTGACCAATCCGGCCAGAGCGCTTATTCTTGGAATGGATAATGGTCAGACCATCGAATCCTTCATGCAGAAGTACGGTCAGCTGGAGCAGCGGATTCCACACGCGGTGCGTCAGGAGTTTTACAGAAGCAGCGGGGTCGGCCTGGAGGAAGAGAGCCTTCGGATTCGTCCGGACGGATACCTCGCGGAGACGCCGCATCCTGATTTTGATGATCCACTGATTGACAGGGACTTCAGTGAGGCACAGGTGGAGATGGTCACGTCGGTCAGAACGTCTCCACAAAAGCTCTATGAATCTATTTTACAGAAGCGACAGAAGGTCGTGGACACGCTCTATACCCGGGTGGGCGGCAGAGAACTGCTCTGGCCGTTCTCAGCTCCGCCATACCTGAAGGACGAAAAAGACATCGCGGTCGCCCGGTACACAGAAGATCTCAGCTGGAAGAGCCAGTACCGGGATTATCTCGCGGAAAAATACGGGAAGCGGAAAATGCTGTTCTCCGGCATTCATTTCAACTTTTCCTACCCGGAATATTATTTGCGGGACCGCTTTGAGAGAAGCGCGGAAACGGACTACGCAGATTTCGTGATCCGGCGTCATCTGGAGCTCGCGGAAAAATCCGCCGCGTACAGCTGGCTCGTGGTTGCCCTTACGGCGGCCAGCCCGGTGCAGGATGGATCGTTCTGGGATCCTGGCGCGGCCGGAAAACCCGGCATTACAGGATATGCTTCTCTGCGCACCAGTGAACACGGATACTGGAACCAGTTCGTCCCTTATTTTGACTACAGTGGAATTCACGCGTATATTGAATCTATCCGGAAATATGTGCGCAGCGGAAAGCTGAAAGAAGAGCGAGAATTATATTATCCGATCAGGATCAAGCCCGCAGGGCCATTCTCGGCAGAGGGTTTCCGGGAAGGCATCAGCCACATCGAATACCGCATGATTGATCTGAATCCGCTTGACAAAGCCGGCATTGATGAGCGGGATATCAGTTTCCTGGTGCTGCTGATTACCTGGCTGGAGTTTCAGCCTCCGATTCACGCGAACGAGCACCAGCAGCGGGCGTTTGTCACAAATGTGATGGAGGCAAGCCGCGCCCCGCTGGAAGAAATTGTGCTGCAGGATCTGGACGGCAGCCGTGTGCCCCTGATCGAACTGGCGGAAAAAGTGCTGCACAGCATGAAGACAATGCTCGGCGAGCATCCGGCGATCAGCTGGCAGATGGAGAAGCTGGCGCATCCTGAAAAGAGATATGCGGAAGTACTGCAGGCGCGCTATGGAGAAAATTTTGTGGCGCGCGCGCTGAGAGACGTGGAGGAGCAGACGGCAGAGATTCTTACAGATCTGCGCAACGCCTCCGCAGATGGGATGTTTATTTAAATTAATGTTTGTCGGGATCGTGTGTTTTTTCGCACTCACCGGATCAGTTTCCTCTGACGATCCGGCAAAAAGCTTCCA
>JAFVEX010000185.1 GCA_017475785.1 Eubacterium sp.
ATGACATCAAGTCGATTGATGATCTGCACAAGCTTCCGTTTCTGAGCAAGGCAGATCTGCGGGACGCGTATCCCTACGGACTGGTCGGCGTGCCGCTGAAGGACTGTGTCCGCATTCAGTCCACCTCCGGAACGACCGGAAAGCGCGTCGTCGCGTTCTACACACAGGAAGACATTGACATGTGGGAGGAGTGCTGCGCGCGCGCGATCGTCGCCGCAGGCGGCACAGACGAGGATGTCTGCCAGGTATCCTACGGCTACGGCCTGTTTACCGGCGGCCCGGGACTGAACGGCGGAAGCCACAAGGTCGGCTGCCTGACCGTTCCGACCTCATCAGGAAACACGGAGCGGCAGATCATGTTCATCCGTGACCTGAGCACCACGATCCTCTGCTGCACACCTTCCTATGCGGCTTATCTCGGCGAGACCATGAAGGAAATGGGACTGACGCCGGACGAGATCCCGCTGAAGGCCGGCATCTTCGGCGCAGAGGCGTGGAGCGAGGAGATGCGTCAGGATATCCAGAACACACTGGGCATCAAGGCATATGACATCTATGGCCTGACAGAGCTGTCCGGCCCCGGCGTCTCCTTCGAGTGCTCCGCGCAGCAGGGCATGCACATCAACGAAGATCACTTCATCGCGGAGATTATCGACCCGGATACGGAAGAAGTCCTTCCAGAGGGAACAGAGGGCGAGCTCGTCTTCACGGCGATCGACAAGAAAGGATTCCCGATGATCCGCTACCGCACCCGCGACATCTGCGTGCTGACGCGCGAGAAGTGCAGCTGCGGCCGCACGCATGTGCGCATGGCGAAGCCGCGCGGGCGTTCCGATGACATGCTGATCATCCGTGGCGTCAACGTATTCCCGTCTCAGATCGAGACCGTCCTGATGAACAATGGCTATCCGGCAAACTATCAGATTATCGTCGACCGTGTCAACAACACCGATACCTTCGACGTCCGCGTCGAGATGACGCCGGAGATGTTCACGGATAATGTCGGTGAAGTCATGGAGCGTCAGAAACAGCTGGTAGAAGGTCTGAAATCCATGCTGGGCATCAAGGCAAAGGTCACCCTGGTCGCGCCCAAGAGCATCGAGCGCAGCGAGGGCAAGGCAGTCCGTGTCATCGACAAGAGAAAGATCTGACATAGGAAAGGAGCGTATCGAGAATGAGCGTAAAACAGATTTCCATTTTCGTAGAAAACAGACCCGGCGCGATGCACGAGATGACGAACGTGCTGGCCGACAACAAGATTGACATGCGCGCGCTTTCCCTGGCCGAGACGGAGGGCTTCGGCATCGTCCGCATCATTGTGGATGACGCGTATGAGGCGACGACCGTCCTGAAGGAAGCCGGATACATCAACAAGCTGACGCCGGTCGTGATCGTCGCGATTCCGGATGAGACAGGCGGACTGAACCAGGTGCTGCAGATCTTTACGGACAACCAGATCAATGTCGAGTACATGTACGCGATCCTCGGCGGCAAGCGCGTAAACGAGGCGTATATGATCTTCCGTGTCGACGACGACAAGAAGGCAGAGTCGGCACTGCGGGCAAAGGGCATCCGTCTGGTGCAGCAGGACGAGATCGAGACACTGTAGGGAGCACATAACTGCGTCTTCAGGAAGCGCTGATTAATTGGAGCCACTCTGATTGAATCAGCGCTTCCTTAGATTGTGGTATGCGCAAACACATGGCAGATCCGCTTCGGAGAAAAAACGATGAACGCAAACAGATCCACAGACAGTCAGCAGGCGGTCATGACGGTCGAAAACTGTAAGTACGTCAACTGGCTGGAATATCCGGATTACATTCTGATGCACAGGCATGAAAATATGGCTGAAATCACCCTGATCACACAGGGAAAAGGGCGGTACGCCGTGAACAACCACATGTATGACATTCAGGTGGGAGATGTGGTTCTGTGCGGCTGCAACGTCGTGCACGATGCTTTTATGCAGGAGCGGGAGCACTACGGAACGCTGACGGTGTCGGTTTCGGGGCTGCAGATGGAGGGCTGTCCATCCGGGCAGTTTCTGCAGAAGGATCAGGTTCCGGTGTTTCACTCCCCGCGGCAGTTTCCGGAAATCTACAGCATCATGAAAAAGATCCGGGAGGAATTCGAGCTTGGCGGTCCCGCGGACCAGAAAAGCTGTGATGTGATGCTGGGAGAGGTTCTGCGTCTGGTGAGCCAGATGACGCACGATGAAGAGCATCCCGTGAGGAAGGTCGATTCGTTTTGTCTCGAAATAGAAGAATATATCAATGTACACTACGGCGAAGATCTCTCACTGGAGTCTGTCGCGAAAAAGTTTTATGTAAGCGCGTTTCATCTCTCGCATCTGTTTAAAAAGGAGACCGGCTATAACTTCAAGCAGTATCTGATGCGGATGCGGATCGGGGAGGCACAGAAGATTTTGTCCGAGACGGATAAGCGCGTGATTGAGATCGCGCAGGAAGTCGGGTACGAGGACGCTTCATACTTTTCCAGGGCATTCCAGAAAGAGACCGGCATGACGCCGAAAGAGTACAGAAAATACACAAGTGTGATGTAAGAGAACGATTCAGGGGCTGCCGGCGCAGCCCCTGATGGTATTGGATCGTGATAAACGATTTTTATGAATTCTGATTACTGCAGATAAGCGATTTTTATGAACCCTGATTACTGCAGATAAGCGATTTTTATGAACCCTGATTACTGCAGATGAACGGTTTTTGCGAATTCGGATTACTCGTAGAAACCGTACATGTTCTGCACGATCTCGTGGCAGAGATCTGTCCACTTGCGGAAGCGGTACGGATCATTCTGGATTGTGTGGGTGTCCTTCAGGATATACTCACACGCAGTGCCCTTCGCGTCGGTCAGGCGCTGGGTGATGTACTCGCGCTGCGCGGCTTCATCCCAGCCGTTTGTGACCAGAGACGGATTCGGCTTGTTGGAGAAAATCGCCTTCATTCCGATCTGGTCAGCCATGGACTTGACGTCTGCCCACGGGGCGACCGTTATGCGGCGGATATTGCTGATGGTGAAGACATCATCAAGCTTTTCTTCCAGGTTTTCACAGCACCCGTACGCGGAAAGCCCAAACTGCTCGAGGAACGGACGCTCGTAGTCGATCGCAAACTCGCGGTGTGTCTCTGGAGAGACGACTACAAATTCCTGAGACTCAGCGGAAGCCCAGAGGCTCTTGAACGGAATCGGCTCATTCATGTTCTCAGGAATCGGAAGATCATTGGTGTAGCCGTATCCGCCCGTGCCGCAGTACTGACAGGAGTTGTTCATTGCCAGGAGATCTCTTGCGTGCATCTCGTTGTAATAATCTGTGTAGAGATCCATGATCCGCTTGACGAGCGAATGCATCTCATCCGGATAGTCATAAATATCGTAAAGCGTATTCTGATAACCGCGGATGGCCGTGTACATGCGCATCAAATTGGCCGTAACATAGCTGATGCCGACGTACTGGACATCCAGAATGTCACCGAGCAGATCAGTGTGAAGCGCCAGACGCTCTTTGGATTTTTCTTCCTCAAATACGATCGGGGCGATCGTGATGCGCTCTGCGACGTCTTCATCTTCCATGTCATCTTCTTCAATCAGCGGGTCAAATTCAACAGCCTCATCTGACCATTTGAAATCCGGCGACCACAGAAACGGCATATCGGAGATTGTGGGAAGGCGGCGGAAGGGATTCGCGAAGGTAGGCGGAACACTTTTGCCGTCCACCTGAAAATCGATGTCACTGATAAACTTTTTGCAGTCCCAGCGAAGCTCTGCCGGAACATCATCGTGAATGACCTCTGCGCGGAAAATACGCGCGCGGAGCTCCCACTCGATCTCACGCATCTCTGCATTGGTACATTTCAGAGAGGCCGGCGGAACCAGCTCGCGCCAGGATCCCTCGGGTGAACACACAATGACCGGATAATCCGTCTTCAGATCGTCATGTGCGTACCAGAGCCTTCTGCGGCGTTCCATCTCAGGCTGCTGCGCGTAGTCGGCCAGTTTTTTTGCCAGTTCGCGGACGACTTGTCTTTCTTCATCGGTTACAACACCCAATAATGACATGTAAATCCTCCTTCTTTAAAGCTATTAAATTGTTTTGGACAATCGTTTTATTCTTGCTATTATTTGGGTTATCTTAACAAAAGAGAGCAAGAAATAAAATGGATTTTGTTGTTAAATTGTGCTATGTGGATTTATTCGCGGGGATATGCTATGCTGATTACGAGACGATATTATCTGAAACAGAAAAAGAAGAGACCGGCGGTAAGAGGAAACATATGAATCAGAAACTGCACACAGTCATTGGAATTCTGGCGCATGTCGACGCGGGCAAGACGACGCTGTCAGAAGGCATTTTATATAAAACCGGCGTGATCCGGAAGGCAGGCCGCGTCGACCACGGCGACGCGTTTCTGGATACGGATACAATTGAGCGGCAGCGCGGAATAACGATTTTTTCAAAGCAGGCGGAGTTTTCTGCAGGCGGCAGAAGCTTTACGCTGCTGGACACGCCCGGACATGTGGATTTTTCGCCTGAAATGGAGCGCACACTGCAGGTGCTGGACGCTGCCGTGCTGGTGATCAGCGCGCCGGAAGGGATCAATGGACGGGTGCGGACACTCTGGAAGCTGCTGGAACACTATCAGGTGCCGGTGATTTTGTTTGTGAACAAGATGGACCAGGCGGGCGCGGACAGGAGCCGCACCCTGGCCGGACTGCAGAAACACTTTGGCGGGGGCTGTATCGACTTTCAGGAAGACCTGGAAGGTGAGGCGCTGCAGGAGCAGCTGGCCGTCTGCGACGAGGCAGTCCTGGAGGCCTATCTGGAAGGTGAGCCGGTAGGCCCGGATACGATCGCCAGGCTTGTTTCGGCGCGGAAAATCTATCCATGCTATTTCGGCGCCGCGCTGCAGATGGAAGGCGTCGACGATCTGCTGGAGGGGCTGGCCGCGTATGCAGGGGCGAAGGCTGCGTCAGCGGATTTCGATTCTCCGGCAGGCAGTGCAGGGGCAGGAGAAGCTGCGTCAGCGGACGGTTTCCCGGCCGGAGGCATGGCGGAATCTTCTGACCGTCCGTCAGGCAGTACGGCGGCGCGTGTGTTCAAAATTTCCCGCGACGCGCAGGGGACTAGGCTGACCTGGATCCGCCTGCTGAAGGGGAAACTTCGAGTAAAAGAAGCGATCATGGGCAGCTCGTCGCCCAGGGAGGAAAAAATCGACCAGATCCGGATTTACTCCGGCGAGCGGTATGAGCTTGTGCAGACGCTGGAGGAGGGGCGGATCGCCGCGCTCACAGGCCTGACGGACACTTTTGCCGGGCAGGGGCTCGGCGCCGCGCTGGATCTGCATGAAAAGCTGCTCCAGCCGGTATATACCAGCGCCGTCATTCCGGCTGAGCCGGGTGAATACGCGGCAGTTTTGCAGGCGCTCAGAATATTGGAAGAGGAAGAACCGCTGCTGCAGGTTTCCGTGA
>JAFVEX010000186.1 GCA_017475785.1 Eubacterium sp.
GGCCGCAGAGTCTGTCCTCCGCGCCGAGGATCGTCTCTTCTACTTCTTTGAGCTTCGGCATGGTGTAGCGCTCTGCATTTGTCAGCGTCTGTCTCCGGATATAGTCCTCTGGCACCTTGTCCTTAAATGAATTTGTAATCTCGATGCAGTAGCCAAATACTTTGTTAAACCGGATGCGAAGCGTTCGGATGCCGGTGCGCTCGCGCTCAGCTTCCTCAAGCTCACTGAGCCATTTTTTTCCGTCGCGGCCGGCACTCCGGTACCGGTCTACCTGCTCGTCGTAGCCGTCTCGAATGATGCCGCCTTCCTTCATGGCAAGCGGCGGCTCGTCGAGAATCGCGTTCTGCACAAGTGTGCAGAGATCCTCCAGCGGATCCAGTGACGAGGCGAGCTCCTCCAGAAGCGGATCGTGAATCTGCCCCAGCACAGCCTGAATGTGCGGCAGCATTTCCAGAGACAGGCGGAAGGCAACCAGATCGCGTGGGTTCGCGGACTGGTAGACAATCCGGCTGATCAGGCGCTCAAGATCATAGACCGGCTGCAGATATTCCCGCAGCTCATCCCGGAGCATCGGCTGTCCGCACAGTGTTTCCACGGCAGAAAGCCGCCGCGCGATCTGATCCGGGTCGATCAGCGGCTGCTCGACCCATCCGCGCAGCAGCCTGGCACCCATGGCAGTTTTTGTCCTGTCGAGAACCCAGAGCAGCGAGCCGCGCTTCTGTTTCTCCCGAAGGGTCTCAGTCAGCTCCAGGTTCCGTCTTGTCGAGGAATCCAGCAGCATGAAGCGGTCTGCGTAGTACGGCGTAATGGCTGTAATCTGTCTCATATCAGACTTCTGTGTCTCATAGAGATAGGTAAACAGCGCGCCCGCGGCGATTACGCCATAGGGAAAGTCCGTAATGCCGAGACCCTTAAGGGTTCCGACATGAAATTGCTTCTTCAGAATTTTTTCGCAGGCACTCTGATCGAAATACCACTCCTCCGGAGCAGACAGCATGATGTGCAGGCGGTTTTTCAGATCGTCAATGTCAATTCCGGAAACAAAAAACGACTGATTGCAGAGGATTTCTGAGGGCATAAACTTCAGGATCTCGTCAAGAAGCGCCGTCCGTTCCTGTATTTCCGTGACAAGGCACTCCCCTGTGGAAATATCAGCGACTGCTACCCCGTAGACATCAGCCATAGAGACAATGCTCATCAGATAATTGTGCCGCGCCTCGTCAAGGCCCTCCGCATTCAGCACCGTGCCGGGCGTCACAACCCGGACGACCTCCCGCTTTACCATGCCTTTTGCGAGCTTCGGATCTTCTACCTGCTCGCAGATCGCGACCTTATAGCCCTTCTCAACAAGTCTGGAGAGATACGTATCCACTGCGTGATATGGCACGCCGCACATCGGCGCGCGCTCAGGCAGGCCGCACTGCTTGCCTGTCAGCGTCAGCTCCAGCTCGCGCGCGGTTGTCTTCGCGTCTTCAAAAAACATCTCATAGAAGTCCCCCAGACGGTAAAAGAGGATACAGTCCGGGTAGGCTTCCTTCGTCTGGAGATAGTGCTGCATCATGGGTGATAGGGACAAGGGTTGCTCTCCTTACTATGGCTTACTTTTCACGCAAATTGTGTCTTAAGCGCGGCTCCCGAGATAGTAGAAGCCGCGGCAGGAATCGAGACGTACGTCGGTGATTGTGCCGATCAGATCCGCGCCGCCTGGAAAATGGACGACTGCATTGGAGTCGAGGCGCCCTGTGACGAGGGACGCGTCCTGTTCGTTAATCTGCTCCACCAGAACAGGCTTCACCTGTCCGGTAAATCTCGCCGTGCGCACGCGGCCGATCTGCTGGACGCGGGCAAGAAGCCGGTCAAACCGGTTTTTTACGAGATCTTCCGGCACCTGGTTTTCCATTGCGGCAGCAGGTGTCCCGGTGCGTCTGGAATAAATGAATGTGAAAGCGCTGTCATACTGCACCTGCTCCACGACGTCCATGGTTTCGAGGAAGTCCTCTTCTGTCTCGCCGGGAAAACCTACGATAATATCCGTCGTCAGGGAGATATCCGGCATAGCGGCCCGGATGCGGTCCACAAGCGACAGGTAATCTTCTTTCGTGTATCTGCGGTTCATGCGGCGCAGGATTTCCGTGCTGCCGGACTGAAGCGGCAGATGAAGATGGCGGCAGATGTTCGGGTGGGCTGCCATTGTCCGGATCAGGTCGTCGGAGAGATCCTTCGGGTGAGATGTCATGAAGCGGATCCGGTCGAGTCCCTGAATTCCCGCTGCTTCTTCCAATAACGCCGCAAAGGAAATCTGCGGCGTCAGCGTTTTTCCGTAGGAATTCACATTTTGACCCAGCAGCATCACTTCACGGACGCCATCCTCCACCAGAAGCTCGATTTCACGGATAATGTCCCGCGGATCCCTGCTGCGCTCCCGCCCACGCACATAGGGGACGATGCAGTAGGAGCAGAAATTGTTGCAGCCGAACATGATATTGACTCCGGACTTAAAAGGATACTTTCTGTCAACCGGAAGGTCTTCCACAATCTGATCCGTATCCTTCCAGACATCCACCAGCATCTCGCCCTGGTCAGAAGCTCTCACAAACAGTTCAGCCAGTTTATATATATTATGCGTGCCAAACACAAGATCTACAAACCGATAGCGCTCACGCAGTGTCCGAAGCACATCCGGCTCCTGCATCATGCAGCCGCACAGCGCAATCATCATGCCGGGATTTCGCTTTTTCAGGGCATGCAGATAGCCCAGACGGCCGTATACCTTCTGGTTCGCGTTTTCCCGCACGGTGCAGGTATTGTAAAGCACAAAATCCGCTGACTCATCTGCCGCGGGCACAAAACCGATGTGCTCGAGAATTCCCCGCAGCTTTTCGGAATCCCGCGCGTTCATCTGGCAGCCAAATGTCTGCACGAAGAAAGAGAGGGGCCGTCCGGCCGCCTCTGATTTTGCCCTGACAATATCCCGGGCAAGCTCCATATAATAAAACTGTCTTGCCGGCTCCTGTGCCGGTATTTGTTCTGTATGCATAAGAAATACCTGTGACTGGTGAAAACGGCGGAACTCCGTGATAAGAAGTACCTACGGCCGGTGAAAACGGCGCGACTCTGTAAAGAGCCACTGCGGGCGGATATCCAGGTCGTCATGGGGAACTTCATCAAACACCTGAAAATCAAATGCCGCGGCAATCGTGACATGGGTCGGCTCTGCCTTCAGGAATTTGTCGTAATAGCCGGCGCCGTACCCGATCCGGTTGCAGCGCGTATCAAACGCAACTCCGGGCATGATTACTAGCGCGTTTGCCGAGCGCGCGCCCTCCGTTCCTTTTTTTGGCTCAAGAATTCCCATTTTCCCTGGGACGAGCTGGCGGAGAGATTCAATGTAATAAAAAGAAATATGATCGCCCTCCACGCGCGGAACCGCCACCTGCTTGCCGTCGCTGATTGCCTGCGCAATGAATGTCCGGGTCTGCACCTCGTTATTATAATCCACATAACAGTAGACAGATGAGGTGAGTAAATATGCGTTTGTCTCTCTGATTTTCCGGAAAATAATCTCGCTGTCGCGGACAAGATCGGAGGGAGCTGCCTGTCCTCTCCTCTCCCGGATCAGTTTTCTGTATTGTTCTTTGGTCATATGTTCCATGGTTTTATCCTGCTTTGTATCAGTTTCTGTATATGCTGTCTCCTGCCGGCTTTTCGTTCTGTTTTACGCATCCTGGCAGTCGCGTGTAATAGAGAGCTTCTGCAAAATATCCTCCTGCCGCTTCTCCATCACAGCCGCTTCTTCAGGCTCCATGTGGTCATAACCCAAAAGATGCAGCATACTGTGCGCGACAAGGAAGGAAAACTCCCTGTACAGCGAGTGACCGTACGCTGCGGCCTGCTCAGCCGCGCGCCCGACCGAAATGACGATATCGCCCAGAACGAGAAATCCTGTCTCTGGGTCGAAACAGTCATCGGCTGTCTCCAGAAATCCATATTCGGCCGGCGAGGGAAACGGAACCAGCGGAAAGGAAAGGACGTCGGTCGCCGCGTCGATCCCGCGGTGCGCGCGGTTCAGTTTTCTGATTTCTTCATCATCAACAAGTGTCACGGATACTTCTGCTTCGTACGGGCAGTGCTCCATGTCCATCGCGCACTCTGCCACTGCCTGTGCAGTCTGCTCCGGATCAAAGGGCAGCACAAGCTCCTGCAGGTTTTCAAGATAGATCGTCATGACCTGCTCCTCCTCGCTGTTTTCGCCGCTTTTGCGCGCGCACTCTTTTTCTCGTACGACTCATATGCTTCTACGATTTTCTGCACGAGCGGATGCCGGACGACGTCTCTGCTGGTCAGCTCGCAAAAAGCAATTCCTTCGACCTTCCGCAGCACCTTTACAGCAATATCAAGTCCGGAGGTGACGCCTGGCGCCAGATCCTTCTGTGTCATATCGCCGGTGATGATTACCTTTGAGCCAAATCCGATCCTGGTCAGAAACATCTTCATCTGCGCGGGGGTTGTGTTCTGTGCTTCATCAAGAATAATGTAGGCATTGTCAAGGGTCCTGCCGCGCATATACGCGAGCGGCGCGACCTCGATCAGTCCTTTTTCCATATTCTTCTGGAAGCCTTCCGCGCCCATGATCTGATACAGCGCGTCGTACAGCGGCCGCAGATACGGGTCGACCTTGCTCTGGAGATCTCCCGGCAGAAATCCGAGCTTCTCTCCAGCTTCAATTGCCGGCCTAGTCAGAATAATCCTGCTGACATCGTCATTCCGGAAGGCGGTAATTGCCATCGCCATTGCCAGATAGGTCTTTCCGGTGCCGGCAGGACCGATTCCGAAGGTAATCATATTTGCGTCAATCGCGTCCACATATGCCTTCTGGCCGTTGGTTTTTGGCTTTACCGGACGTCCGCTGATCGTGTGGCAGATAATATCCCGGTCCAGCTCCCCCATGGAGGAGGTGCTGTTTTCCATCGCGAGAGAAATGATATAATTGACGTTTTGCTCTGTGATGTCATTTCCGCGCATAGAAAGCGCGATCAGCTCAGTCAGACAGTCTCTGGCGCGCTGCGCGCTCTCTGCCGGACCCACAATCCGCAGCGTGCCGTCCCGCTGGATCATGGTCGCTCCAAATGACCGCTCCAGCTTCTTGATGTTCTGGTCGAACGGCCCGAACACATTTCCCGCGTGCGCGGCGGGCAGATCAACCTGCAGTTCAATGATTTCTGATGCCATTCAAACTCCTCGGATAAAAATAACTGAAAACTTCAGCGCAGAGAATTTATCAAAATAATAATCCATTCCGCAGAGATCCGCAAGCTGCGCAATACTGATCCCGTGACTTTCAATGCAGGGATGCATCAGCTCCGGAAATTTGCAGGGATGCTTCGGATAAGTACATTGTCTGCACACATCACACACACTGCTTGTGAGTGTGTACAGCTGCAGTCCGTTCTGTGTCAGGCGGGATTCCACGCGGCTCGTGAGCTGCTCATGCGCTGTCGTGATCGGCTGCTGCGGCCCGAGCTTCTCGGAAAGATTGCCCGGAAGCGCTGTTTTGATACTTGAAAAAAACAGCCCGTCCTGATAAGACAGACAGCGCTCAATACATGTATCCATATGATCAATGGCAGGCGGACAAGACCAGGATGTTTTATAGTGCGGACAATTCCACTTACAATAAGTCCTCAGACGATCATTGAACATAATCTCCTGAGGCCTGAAAAAAGCATACTGATAAATCGGATAATCTGCAATTGACGTCTCAATATTATGAATGGTAATCGTTGAGAGTGCCATATCTTTTCATCTTCTATTTGTGGTAGGGCTCATGGTTCAGAATCCGGAAAGCCCTGTAAATCTGCTCCAGTAAGATCACGCGCATCAGCTGGTGCGGAAATGTCATATCCGAGAAGCTGCAGGTTTCATCCGCGCGGCGGAGCACCTCGCCGGACAGGCCGATCGAGCCGCCGATCACAAAAACGATATGACTGTCACCGGAAACGGCACACTTTTCAATTGCGCGTGCAAACGAGACGGAATCTGCTTTTTTTCCTTTGATTTCAAGCGCGATCACATGCGCCTGGTCAGGAATCTGGTTCAGCAGGCGTCTTCCCTCTTTTGCGCGGATTTCTTCCTCTTCCGCGGTTGACGCCTGCTCAGGTGCTTTTTCATCGGGCACCTGAGCAATTGACAGCCTGCAGTAGCGGCGCAGCCGCTTTTCATACTCCGCGATGCCTGCGCTGATCCAGGATTCTTTCACCTTTCCAACGCAGGCAATCGTAATCTTCAGCATAAGAACTCGTGAATTCCTTTTGCGGCAGCCTTGCCGGCACCCATGGCCAGGATGACGGTTGCCGCGCCGGTGACGGCGTCGCCGCCAGCGAAGACCGCGTGCTTGGAGGTCTCACCAGTCTCCTCGTTTGCGATGATGCATTTGCGCTTGTTTGTGTCCAGACCGATTGTCGTGGAGGAAATCAGCGGATTCGGGCTTGTGCCGAGCGACATGATGACCGTGTCGACGTCAATCTCAAACTCAGAGCCTTCTACCGGAACCGGGCGTCTTCTGCCGGATTCATCCGGCTCGCCGAGTTCCATGCGGATGCAGCGCATGCCGCAGACCCAGCCGTCCTCGTTTACTAGAATTTCCACCGGATTGCAGAGCAGGTCAAAGATGATGCCTTCTTCCTTCGCGTGATGAACCTCTTCAACTCGTGCCGGCAGTTCTTCCTCGCTTCGTCTGTAGACGACATGAACCTCGGCGCCCAGACGGAGGGCGGTTCTCGCGGCGTCCATCGCCACATTTCCGCCGCCTACGACGGCGACCTTCTTTCCGAGGTGAATCGGCGTTTTGTACGTGTCCAGATAAGCCTTCATCAGATTGCTGCGCGTCAGATATTCGTTCGCGGAGAATACACCGTTCGCGTTTTCGCCCGGGATGTGCATAAACATCGGAAGACCCGCACCCGATCCGATAAAGACGGCCTCAAAGCCTTCCTCTTCCATCAGTTCATCGATCGTGACAGACTTGCCGATAATTACGTCGGTTTCAATCTTTACGCCAAGCGACTTGACGTTTTCGATTTCCTTGTCGACAACCGCGCTCTTCGGAAGACGGAACTCAGGAATTCCGTAGGAAAGAACGCCGCCGGCTTTGTGAAGTGCCTCAAAAATTGTGACATCATAGCCAAGTCTCGCGAGGTCTCCCGCGCAGGTCAGTCCGGCCGGTCCTGCTCCGATCACGGCGACCTTGTGCCCGTTCTTCGTCTCGGCAGCCTTTGGCTTAATGCCGTTTTCTCTCGCCCAATCGGCGACAAAGCGCTCCATCTTGCCGATCGAGACCGGCTCGCCCTTGATTCCGCGCACACAGACGCCTTCACACTGGGATTCCTGCGGACATACACGGCCGCAGACTGCCGGGAGGGCGCTGGATTCGCTGATGGTGTTGTAAGCCGCCTCAATCTCTCCTGCCTTCAGTTCCTGAATGAACTTCGGGATGTTGATGCTGACAGGACATCCGGCCACGCAGCGCGGATTCTTGCAGTTAATGCAGCGCGTTGCCTCATCCATCGCTTCTTCCTGATTATATCCGTAGCACACCTCGTCAAAATTCGTGGCACGAACCTTCGGATCCTGTTCTCTGACAGGGGTCTTCTTCAATACATCAGCCATTATTTATCACCTCCGCAGTTTCCGCATCCGCCGTGGTGGGTATCTCCCTCCTGCTGACGAAGCAGTGCTCTTCCTTCTTCCGTTTTGTACATGGTCATGCGTTTCATTGCCTGGTCAAAATCA
>JAFVEX010000187.1 GCA_017475785.1 Eubacterium sp.
CGGCACCGGCAAGACCAGCCTCGGCAAGAGTGTCGCGGAGGCTCTCGGACGTAAGTATGTACGTGTCAGCCTCGGCGGAATCCGCGATGAGGCTGAGATCCGCGGACACCGCCGCACATACGTCGGCGCGATGCCGGGCCGGATCATGGACGGAATCAAGCGTTCCGGCGCGATGAATCCCGTCGTCGTGCTGGATGAGGTCGACAAGCTCAGCCACGGCTTTGAAGGAGATCCCGCGAGCGCGCTGCTTGAGGTGCTCGATCCGGAGCAGAATAACACCTTCACCGATCACTATATGAACATTCCGTATGATCTGTCGAATGTCTTTTTCATCTGCACGGCAAATACATACGATACGATCCCGCAGCCGCTTCTGGACCGCATGGAGATGATCCAGCTTCCCGGCTATACGCCGATAGAAAAGCTGCAGATCGCGAAAAAGCACCTGCTGCCGCGGGCGCTTGAGGACGCCGGCATCGAGAAGAAGCAGCTCCGTGTCACGGACGGCGCAATCAGGCGGATTATCAACGAATATACGATGGAATCAGGTGTGCGCGGACTGAAAAAGCAGATGGATATTCTCTGCCGCAAGACTGCCGCAAAGATTGTCGAGCAGCTCTCCGCGGCGGATTCCGCGGCTGTAAAGGCCGTGAAGGCGACGAAAGACCAGCAGGCAGCCGGCGCTTCAGACAGCACAGGTTCTGTCATTGCCTCCGCTGCACCGGCAGAGCCCGGCAAGGCTGCAGCGCCGATCCCGACGGACCTGCGGATTACCGTGCGAGAGAAAAATGTGCCGGACTTCCTCGGAAACAAGGGAATCCTGCACGACCGTGTCCTGAAGCACTGTCCGCCCGGCGTCGTCACCGGGCTTGCGTGGACACAGGCAGGCGGTGAGATTCTCTTTATCGAGACGACCATGATGAAGGGCGGCGGCGAGATCATCCTGACCGGGCAGCTCGGCGATGTCATGAAAGAATCGGCGACGATTGCGCTCTCTCTGGTGAAGTCCACTTTTATGGGAGAGCATCTGGATCTCAAGGACAAAGATATTCACATCCACATCCCGGACGGCGCCGTTCCGAAAGACGGTCCGTCTGCAGGCGTGACGATGTTCACCGCGCTGGTCTCCCTGCTGACAGGCACGCCTGCGCAGAATGATCTGGCCATGACCGGAGAAATCTCGCTGCGCGGGCAGGTTCTGCCGATTGGCGGACTTCCTGAAAAGCTGATGGCTGCGCAGCGCGCCGGCGTCAGAAAAGTACTGATCCCGAAGGACAATGTCCGCGATCTCGAGGACGTCGCGAAGGAGGTCCGGGAGACGCTGGAAATCGTCCCCGTCAGCACCGTGCAGGAGGTAATCAGCCAGGCGCTCGGCATCCGGCTGCCAAAACAAAAAGCTGCTCTTTCCGCATTTGCGGAAAAGGCCGCCGAGCCCACCGACGTCGCTATCGTATCCTGATGTTTCGGTCTGATCCGGCCGATTGGCTGATTGACTCTGGCTTCTTCCGGCTGATTGTCTGCTCTGGCCGGACCGGATCACAGGAAGCAAATTGCAATTAAATCACTGCCGAAGATACTTATGAACCAAAAAACAATTACACCAATTGCATACATCCGCTCTGACTTTCCGGAAAAATTCGGAATTCCGCGTCAGAGCGGATTGTCGCGCACGCAGGCTGAAATTGTGTTTCTGCCGGAGTACGGAAACGCGGAAGCTGTGCGCGGGCTGGAGGATTTTTCCCACATCTGGCTGATCTGGGGCTTCTCCGGGCACGAAGACAGACCCTGGCACGCAACCGTCCGCCCGCCGCGACTCGGCGGAAACGAGCGGATCGGCGTTTTTGCCTCCCG
Organism: Eubacterium sp.; assembly: GCA_017475785.1. The sequence continues at coordinate 1,852 of JAFVEX010000187.1, forward strand.
CTCCCCCTTCCGCCCGAACGGACTGGGACTTTCCTGCGTGCGGCTGCTTTCCGTGCAGAACAGCACTGTATCTGCCGCTTCTGCTCTTGAAAACGCAAAATCCGGCAGCAGCGGCGGAACATCCGATACGCAGACGCATGCCGTCCCTGTTTTGCTGGTGGAAGGCGCAGATCTGATGGACGGCACGCCCATCTACGACATCAAGCCATATATTCCCTATGCAGACAGCCGTCCTGAGGCCTCCGGCGGTTTTACGGATACGACGCCGCGCAGTCTGCTGAAGGCAGACATTCCGGACGTCCTTCTGGCGAAGCTGCCGGCAGAGAAACGGGAGGGTCTGCTGGACGTGCTGCGGCAGGATCCCCGGCCTTCCTATCAGAATGACCCGGAGCGGGTATACGGGCTGTCCTACGCAGGCTTTAATATAAAATTCCTGGTTGCCGGCGGAACCGTGCAGGTGCTTGCGATAGAACCCCTGCCGCCAGAGGCTTTTGCGTGAAAGAAGGTACTCTGAAACAGAGTACTTTCCCATCATATAAAAAACAGGAGACGTTTGCGCACAAATAAGATAACGCAAAAGTCTCCTGTTAAATTATGTCTATAGTCTGTGTCAGTGGATCAGCGGATCCCCGCCGCCGCGGCGAGCGCCGCGACCGCGCCGTCTGCGGCTGCTGTCGTCAGCTGGCGCACCGCCTTTGTCCGGCAGTCGCCGGCCGTATAAATCCCGGCTGTCTTTGTCAGACAGTCCTCGCCGGCCGCGATGTATCCGCCAGCGTCCAGGTCGACCAGCTCCGCAAAAGCCGCGTTTTCCGGCATCTGGCCGATCGCGACAAACAGGCCGTCTGCCTTGATTTCGCGCGTCTCACCTGAAAGCTTGTCCGTGACCTCCACTCCCTCGACCTTCTTGTCTCCGAGAATCTTTGTCACCGTGGCATTCAGCACGAATTCAACGTTTTCCTTCTCTTCCAGCTCTTTTACCGCCGCCGCGTCCCCGCGGAACGCGTCCCGCCTGTGTACGAGATACACCTTATTGCAGTAATTAGCGAGAAACGCAGCGTCCTCCAGCGCGGTATTTCCTCCGCCGTTGACCACGACGTCTTTTTTCCGGAAAAACATGCCGTCGCAAGTCGCGCAGTAAGATACGCCGGAGCCGATCAGATCCTGTTCCCTGGCGATACCGAGCGGACGGTTTTTCGCGCCTGTCGCGAGGATTACGGCTTTTGCCTCGTAGACATCCTTCGATGTATGCACGCGCTTTACATCCCCGAGATCCTCGACCGATTTCACACGCTCATACCGGATTTCGGCGCCGAGCCCCATCATCTGATTATACAGGCCGGTCGCGAATTCATAGCCGGATATGTGCGCGATCCCCGGATAGTTCTCGATGTCCGGCGTGTTGATAATCTGTCCGCCGTAAACAGCTGCCTCCAGCACCAGCACGCTTTTTCCCGCGCGGAGCCCGTAGATTGCTGCCGACATGCCGGCTGTCCCTGCACCAACAATAATAATATCAGTCATTTTATCCTAACATCTCCAAAATCCTGTCCTTCTGCACGACGCCTACGGACCGGTCCGCTTCCTCGCCGTTCTTAAATACGACCAGTGTCGGAATCGACGCAACGCCGTACTTCTCCGCGAGAATATCTTCTTCGTCCACATCTACCTTTCCGACCTTGAACCCCTGCGCGTCCGCCGCAACCTCTTCGACAATCGGAGAAAGCATCTTACACGGCCCGCACCATGCTGCCCAGAAATCGACCAGCACCGGGACTTCGGATTTTAATACTTCTTCTTCAAAATTTGCCTGTGTCAGCGTGATAGCATCCATGACCTTCCCTCCAGTCTCTCAATTATCTGTCGTCATCTGTCATTGTTCCGAGAAGCTTATACAGAATCGTATACAGCTGCAAGGCTTCCTCCGGGGACAGATTAATGCATTTTCCCATCTGCTCCGGTACCGCAACTGCACGGTCTTTCAGCTTTTCGCCTTCTTCCGTGATCCGGATAATGACATTCCGCTCATCCTCGGTCGACCTCGTGCGGTCAATAAACCCTTTTCCCTCCAGCTTCTTCAGAAGAGGCGTCAGCGTACCGGAATCCAGATACAGACATTTTCCAAGTTCCTTGACGTTCGTTTCTCTGCGCTCCCAGAGAATCATCATTGCGATATACTGTGTATACGTCAGATCCAGTTCATCCAGAAAAGGCTTGTATTTGCGCACCATTTCCTTGGCACACGCGTACAGCGGAAAACAAAGCTGATTTTCAATTTTCAGACAATCATACTTACCCATTTACATTACCCTTTCCGGTTCCCCCATCTGAATGCAGAGTTATTACATACGTTTATACATTATACCACGTTTTGACAGGAAGCAGATAACTTTTTTGGCTTCCTGCCGGCGCAGCGCGCATCTTCCGGAGGATTTTCCCGACGGGGAACACCCTGTTTCAGGGTGTTCTTCCGGCAGGCGTAAAATCAGAGAACCTCTTTTACCTTCTCCTCCAGCTTTTCCGGCGCGTCAGTCGGCTCAAAACGTCCCGCGATTTCGCCGTTCCGGTCAATCAGGAATTTTGTGAAATTCCATTTTACATTTCCGTTGTTCTTGTAATCTTTGTCCATTTTCTTGACGACGCCCTTCAGCATCAGGCCTGCAGGACCGCTGAAGCCCGCGAACGTTGTGTTGTCTGTCAGATATTTGAAAAGCGGATCTGCGTTCTCACCGTTGACATCGATCTTCGCAAAACGCGGGAAAGATGTATCATACTTTGAAGTGCAGAATTCATGGATCTCCGCGTCACTTCCCGGCGCCTGATGACCGAACTGGTTGCACGGGAAATCCAGGACCTCAAATCCTTCATCTTTGTACTTCCTGTACAGATTCTCCAGCCCTTCATACTGCGGCGTGAATCCGCAGCCGGTCGCTGTGTTGACAATCAGCAGCGCTTTTCCTTTATAGTCAGCAAGATCAACTTCCTCACCCAGTCTGTTTTTTACTTTGAAATCATAAATGTTCATGTGCTTCTTCCTTTCTTTTGTATTTCTTCTTATTGATATCTCTGTCTGTGTTTTCGTGTTTCAGTAATTTTCTGTTTCGGTGCCTCTTCGTCTCTGTGCTTCAATGCGTTTGTGTCAATGTAGTTTCTGTGTCTCCAGCCGAATAATCAGATTCAGTACAGTTTACTTCCTCGAATTATCTTGTTGCTTATAATTACATTTTACACAATTTAATTTTGTTGTCAAGTATTTTCTCATTTTCTTTTTTTCTTCTCGAGACGTGGTAACCGTAACCAAACCTTCCTGATCCGCCAACCGACACCCTGAAGCAGAGTACTCTCTTATTACGCAAAAACAGGCTGCCACACAAAGCAATCAAGTGCATAATATGCACGAAGATGCTCAGCGCGGCAGCCCCACGGCACTCACACGAACGATGGCCGTTTTAGGAGTCCTCTGATTAACCACCATAATTATGCAGCGCAGACATGATTTCCGGAATCAGCTGCTTCTTACGCGAGACGACGCCGCGCATGACGATGCTTCTGTCTTCAACCTTGTGCCCGGTCATAATCTCCAGTAGCTTTCCGGCTCCCTTTCCGCAGAACAGAAGCTCTGTGCTCCGCTCCGGGATGTTGGTCAGCATGAAGAAAAGCATGTCTATTTTCTGCTCCGCGAGACACTGTTCCAGATTTTCAGAAAGCTTCTCGCTGAGTTCTGCAAGCTCCTCTTCATCCATTGATGAAACCTGGCCTACTCCAAATGAAACCTTATCCGCGTTAAAACGCTTAAAGTCCTGATACAGGATCTCCTGCGGCGTCTTGCCCTTCAGGTCGCTGCCTGCGCGGAACATCTGCTTCGCGTACGCTTCAATGTCATCAATCCCGGCGATTCTGGCAAGATTCTGCGCCGCGATCCGGTCGCGGTCGGTACAGGTAGGCGAGCGGAACATCAGCGTATCGGAAAGAATCGCAGAGCAGAGAAGTCCGGCAATTTCCGGTGTAATCTCCACCGCCTTTTCCAGATAAATTGTGTAGATAATTGTCGCGGTGCAGCCGACCGGCTCATTCCGGAACAGAATCGGATTCATCGTTTCCAGGGAACCGAGCCGGTGGTGGTCAATGATTTCCAGAATCTCGGCTTCCTCGATATGCGCGACTGCCTGGGACCGCTCGTTGTGGTCTACAAGAATCAGCTGTTTGCCGCGGGAACCGATCAGATTCCGCCTGGAAATGGTTCCGATATATCTGTCATCCCGGTCCAGAACCGGAAAGTCCCTGTGACGGTAATTCGTCATCGTCTCGCGGACTTCTTTCAGCTTGTCGTTAATATGAAACAAGACGAGATCGCTTTTCCGCATCAGATGGCGGACAGGTATCGCCTGGTTGATCAGACGTGCTGTCGTAATCGTGTCATGCGGCGTGCTGATGATCACACAGCCCTGTTCTTCCGCGAGGTGGACAATCAGCTCGCTGATCTCCGCATTCAGGCCGATTACAAGACCTCTGACCTTCAGTTCGATCGCGCAGAGCATATCCTCAGGCCGGTTACCCATAATCACAAGATCATTTTCCTGCAGCCGTTTCCGCATCAGATCCGGGTTAAACGCGCCGACGACGACGCGTCCTTTGTCAAACACATCCTCTTTCCGTCCGGTCAGAATCATGCCGTCCAGCGTCTCTGCGATACTTCCGATCGTCGTCCGTGCCTGAGACAGAATGTCGCTCTCGTAAATATCCATGTAAGATTCCGCGATATCGCTCATTGTAATCAGACCGGCCAGCTGCTGTTCACTGTCCGTGACCGGCAGCGTCACAACCTTCTGCTCTTTCATGGACTCCCACGCTTTGCGGACTGTCATATCAGAGTGGCCGGGGCTGATTTCATGGATTTCAATCTCCTTGACCTCTGTTCCGACGTCCCGCAGATACTCGGGCGTCTGCACGCCAAAATAATTCAGCACAAATTCCGTCTCCTCGCTCACATGGCCGGCGCGCCTGGGAATAAAAAGGCCGTCCTCCGTGCGGTTTTTCAGCTCCGCGTAAGCGATCGCGGAACAGATGGAATCCGTGTCGGGATTCTTATGCCCGATTACACATATTTCTTTTTTTCTCAGCTTCATTTTTCTTCCTCATCCAGTCTGCTGATCCACTGCAGACCCGCCATTTCGGCATTCTTTTTCACATTCTATGATACGCCATCATTGTATCGGGTTGTTTACAGTATCACAAGAAAAAATATGCCGAAAATTGGACTATTTTCAATACAAAACCGAAGTTGAAACTGTCTGTTCCGGCCTGTATAATGTGATGAGATTCAATCAGGGGCTGCAAGCCGTTCTGCGGCCCTTTGTACCTGGCATAGAAGGAAACAGATACCATGAGCAAGTCAATCATACGGGAATCCATTACGGTAGAAGAACTGCGGGCGATGACGCCTGATGAATATCTGCTGATCGACGTGCGGGATGAAGCCGCTCACCGCCTGGCCTTCATTCCGGACTCTGTCTGTCTCAGCCGAGACGCAATCCGCGGTGGCGCGGACACATCGCCGGACGGAACCGTCCTGCCGCATGACAGGCTTCTGGTCTTGTACTGCGCATTCGGGCTCCTCAGCAGGGAAGCAGCCGAGATTCTTCGCGCGCGCGGCTGGCAGGCCTGCAACCTGGAAGGCGGCTACCGCGCGTGGATGGCGCATTCCCTTCAGATGGAAAAGGCGGACGCCGCGTCAGATCCGGATTCTCCCGAAACGGATCCGTTTGCGCAGCGGCGCGAAGAGATTGAGAAAAGCCTTCGAAAAAAATTCAAGAAGAGCATCATGAGTAAATTTGCTCACGCCGTCAGTGATTATGACCTGATTCAGCCTGGCGATCACATCGCCGTCTGTATCTCCGGAGGGAAGGACTCCATGCTGATGGCAAAGTGCTTTCAGGAGCTGAAGCGCAGGAACAAGATACCGTTTGATCTGACGTTTCTGGTGATGAATCCGGGCTATACGGATATGACTCTGGGAATGATCGAACACAACGCAGAGCTGCTCGGCATCCCGATTACCATGTTCGAATCACAGATATTTGACGCCGTCTACAACATCGAGAAATCGCCCTGCTACCTGTGCGCGCGGATGCGGCGCGGCTATCTGTACAGCAAGGCAAAGGAGCTGGGCTGCAGCAAAATCGCCCTGGGACATCATTTTGACGACGTCATCGAGACAACGCTGATGAGCATTCTCTACAGCGGGCAGACACAGACCATGATGCCGAAGCTGCACAGTACAAACTTTGAAGGCATGGAGCTGATCCGCCCGATGTACCTGATCCGTGAAGATGAGATCCGCAGGTGGCGCGATTATAACGGCCTGCAGTTTATCCGCTGCGCCTGCCGCTTTACCGACACCTGTTCCATAGACGAAAACAGCCCTGCGACCGGCGACACCCGCTCCAAACGAATCGAAGCAAAGCAGCTGATCGCAAAGCTGAAAGAGACAAATCCAAACATTGAGGCCAACATTTTCCGAAGCATGGAAAATATCCATCTCAACGCGGTGCTCGGCTACAAGAAAGACGGGACATACCACAGCTTTCTGGATCAATATAACACGAAGCCCGATAAGGATGAATTGGTTTAAGAAACAGAATATTAAATATCCCTGTCAGTAAAAACTTCTTATGTCACAGGAGACGCTCAGATCTCACCTGTAAACACCGTGACCGCCGGTCCTGTCATGTATACCTGGTTTTCCGCGCGGTCCCACTCAATCTCAAGCGTGCCGCCGAGCAGCTGCACTTCTACGGGCGCGTCGGCTACCTTGTTGTTGAGGATGGACGCGACTGCCGCCGCGCAGGCGCCCGTGCCGCAGGCGAGCGTCTCGCCGCTGCCGCGCTCCCAGACGCGCATCTTGATGATATGATCTCCGTACACTTCAACAAACTCTGTGTTGACGCGGTCCGGGAACATCTCATGGTTTTCAAATTTGGGACCGATTTGCTCCAGACGCAGCGGACGCACATGTCTGACAAAAACAACTGCGTGCGGATTGCCCATGGAAACACCTGTAAACTCGTACTCCTCTCCGTCCACCAGAATCGGAACCTGAATCGCCTGCGGCGTGCTGACCGCGACCGGAATCTCCGCCGCTTCCAGCACCGGCTCTCCCATGTTCACGCGCACCTTCGCGATTTTTCCATTTTCCGGAAACAGCTTCAGTTCCTTGATGCCGCTTTTCGTGCTGACGGTAATGACTTCCCTGTCTGTCAGACCGAAATCATAGACATATTTGCCGACGCAGCGGATTCCGTTGCCGCACATGGCGCCCTCAGAGCCGTCCGCGTTGAACATCTGCATCTCAAAATCCGCCTCGTCGGACGGCTTTATGAGAATCAGGCCGTCTGAACCGATTCCAAAGTGCCGGTTGCTGACTTTGACCGCAAGCTCCTTTGGATCCGCGACCGTCTCTTCAAAGCAGTTTACATATACATAGTCATTTCCACATCCATGCATTTTTGTGAATTTCATTTGACACCTCCGGAATTTTCATTTCTTTTTCAGGCGGATATAGATCTGCTGCTGTCCGTTTCCTGCAGAAATTTTCCGCACCTCATAATCGCCCAGAGAATTGACAAAGGCCGTGAATTTGGAATACCCGTAGTTGCGGACGTCAAAATCAGGCAGGCGCTTTGCCAGCTGATCGCCCAGTTTTCCGGAGAAGATCCAATCTTCATCGTCCGAAAACTGCTCAATGATCGAGTTGATCGTGCGCTTGACCCGCCGCAGCTCCCGCTGCCGCTGGCTCCGGCTCTTTCCGGAGCGTCCTCTGCTCTGCTGCTCCGGCTCAACGCCTGCCAGCGCGGACGGATAATTTGAGTAATCCAGCTTTCCGCCTGCGGGCGCCGCCGCGGGCGGCGCAGATGCCGCAGAAG
>JAFVEX010000188.1 GCA_017475785.1 Eubacterium sp.
CCTTCACGACTGATTCCGGATTATAAATATCATATCCGCGCTGCCGATAGCCGTCATACCAGAGCCTGCATGCGTCAAAGGGCATCTTATATCTGTCGCAGAGATCCGCTGTCTCATCCTTCGTGAATCCTACATACTCCGCGAGATCTTCTGCATCCAGAATCGTATATTCCTCAAAATTGTTCAGCTTCGACTGGATCTTGTCCCGGACTACAGGAAGAATTCCAGTCAGATAAGCAAGCGATATGGCCGGGCGCAAGGTATCGCTCTTAAACAGGCCATTCAGAAAGCTAAGATACTCATTGAAAAGGCTTTCATCCGCATATTCTCTGACCAGAACATCATATTCATCCATCAGGATGACGAAGGTTTCACCGGTTGCTGCGTAAATGCGCAAAATACATTGTGCCAGTGAATCATCCTCTTCAAAACGGATTTCAGGATATTCCTCATCCATCTCCCTTCGGATTTCACGCGTCAGCCTCCAGAGAAGATCCTTCTTGTTCCGGATGTTCTGATACTCGCTGTTCATATCAATTTTAATGACATTATACTGATTCAGCTTTTCCTCAAAACCGGCTTCACCTGATATCCTGCACTGTGAGAATAGTGCCCGCGAGTCGCAGCCTTTGGAATAATATGCGCTCAGCATATTTCCGGCATAGGTTTTCCCGAAACGGCGCGGTCTGGATACACATATGTAATTGTTACCTATGTCAATGAATCTGTTCGTCTGCGCGATCATCATAGTCTTGTCAACATAGATTTCACCAGCAAGCATTCTTCTGAAGTTTTCATTACCAGGATTTAAATAAATACCCATATATCTGCTCTCCCGCGGCGCCGCAGTCCGTTAAGCCGCGCAAACACACCACCGGCTAATTGCCCTTTGATAAAAAGAAATACCCTGAAACAGCGGTTTTTCCATGAATCGTAATAAATGCGAGACCATTCGGTTCTGGCCTCGCATTCATATTATCATGTATGGACAAAATTTACAATAATCGAAAAACTGCTTTTACAGGTGCAGCACTCTGTCTTTGATTTCCTGTGTGCGGCCCTGGTTCCAGAACTGTGTTCCGATGTATCCGCAGGTTCTCCGCGCGACGAACAGCTTGTCCTCATTGGTGTTGCCGCAGTTCGGGCATCTCCAGATCAGCTTGCCGTTCTCATTCTCCTTGATCTCGATCTCTCCGTCGTAGCCGCACTCCGAGCAATAGTCGCTCTTTGTGTTGAGCTCCGCGTACATGATATTGTTGTAGATGAACTGCATCACGGACAGAACCGCCGGAATGTTGTTCTGCATGTTCGGCACTTCGATATAGCTAATCGCGCCGCCCGGTGAGAGCTTCTGGAAATCCGCCTCAAATTTCAGCTTTTTGAAAGCGTCGATTTCTTCCGTGACATGCACGTGATAGCTGTTTGTGATGTAATTCTTGTCTGTGACGCCCTCGATGATGCCGAAGCGCTTCTGCAGCTTCTTGGCGAATTTGTAGGTCGTGGACTCCATCGGCGTTCCGTAGACGGAGTAGCTGATGTTTTCCGCCGCGCGCCACTCGGCGCACTTGTCGTTCAGGCGCTGCATGACGGCCAGAGAAAACTCCTTGCCTTCTTCTGTCGTGTGGGACTTGCCCAGCATGCGCACGCACATCTCGTACAGACCCGCATAGCCGAGGGAGATCGTCGAGTAGTTGTTGAACAGCAGGCGGTCGATGGTTTCGCCTTTTTTCAGGCGCGCGAGCGCGCCATACTGCCAGAGGATCGGCGCGACGTCGGAGACCGTGCCGAGCAGACGCTCGTGACGGCAGCGCAGCGCGCGGTGGCAAAGTTCCAGACGCTCGTCCTGAATCTCCCAGAACTGATCCATATCGCCATAGGAAGAACACGCGACGTCAACCAGATTGATCGTGACGACGCCCTGGTTGAACCTGCCGTAATATTTGTGCTCGCCCTTTTCTCCGAGACCTTCGATATCCGGGGTCAGGAAGCTGCGGCAGCCCATGCAGGGATAAACATCGCCGTTCTTGTACTCCTTCATCATCTTCGCGGAGATGTAATCCGGAACCATGCGCTTCGCGGTGCACTCCGCGGCAAGCTTCGTCAGCTCCCAGTATTTGGAGTCTTCTGTAATATTATCTTCGTCCAGCGTGTAGATCAGCTTCGGGAACGCAGGCGTGATCCAGACGCCTTTTTCGTTCTTGACGCCCTGCATGCGCTGGATCAGGACTTCTTTGATAATCAGCGCGAGGTCATCGCGCGTCTGTCCCTCCGGAACCTCATCCAGATACATGAAAACCGTGACAAATGGCGCCTGGCCGTTGCAGGTCATCAGCGTAATCAGCTGGTACTGAATTGTCTGGATACCGCTTTTGATCTCCTCGTACAGACGGCTCTCCGTCACCTTCGCGATGATTTCCTCGTCCAGCGGCTCTCCGCAGAGCTTGCGCTCTTCAATGACAGATTTCTGAATCTTCTTGCGGCTGATGTCGACAAACGGCGCCAGGTGAGACAGCGTAAACGACTGTCCGCCATACTGATTGCTGGCCACCTGCGCGACGATCTGCGTAGTAACGTTGCAGGCCGTGAAGAAGCTGTGCGGCTTCTCGATCATCGTCTCGCTGATCACGGTGCCGTTCTGCAGCATATCCTCCAGATTGATCAGGTCACAGTTATGCTCCCGCTGCGCGAAGTAATCGGAATCGTGGAAGTGAATGATTCCCTGCTCATGCGCGGAGACAACCTCCTCCGGAAGAAGGACGCGGCGCGTCAGATCCTTGCTGACCTCGCCAGCCATGTAGTCACGCTGTGTGGAATTGATGACAGGATTCTTGTTGGAATTCTCCTGCTTCACTTCCTCATTCGCCTGGTCGATCAGCGCCAGAATCCCGTCGTCCGTCGTATTGGACTTGCGGGCGAGATTTCTCTTGTAGCGGTAACGGACATATTTCTGGGCAACCTCAAATCCGCGCATCTCCATGATACCGGTCTCTACCATCTCCTGAATATCCTCGACATTCATCGCGTGCGGAGACGCGGCAATCTGAACCGCGATATTATCTGCGATCGCCTGGATCTGGTACGGATTCATCTGGTGAATCGGATCAACTTCCTTGTTCGCCTTCGCGATCGCGTTGACGATCTTCTGAAGGTCGAACGTGACCTCCTCACCATTCCGCTTGATGATGTTCGTCTTTACTACTACTGGTGTGGCCGGTGCCATGGCAATTTACCCCCCGTTTTAAAATAATCAGTCGCCTTTATGGATTTGTATTCTGCTGTCACACATTTCCGAACACAAAATGTGGTTTCGCGCAAAAAAAGGAGCACAAGATATTGTGCTCCTTTATCTTACCGTACTCTATACTGATTTGCAAGAGGATTTTTGCGCCTATTTTTTCTTCTTGTCCAGCTTCTTGGTAATTACGCAGTAGCTTCTGTCCTTGCCGCGCGCGAGATGATTGTTAAAGGTCGAATAATATTTCAGGTTTTTCCGCGGCACATAGGACTGGGAGAGATTGTTCGGATCTGCGATCGCGAATTTTCCGTTTTTGTACCCATGGATCAGAACCATGTGGCTGTGCCCGGTCGCCCCGGTGTCGCCGCCCTGGTTGTTTCCGCCGCCCCCGTAGATGGAGCGGAACACCCACACAACTACATAGCGCCCGTGAAAGAGCTGATCAATCAGCTCTTTCTTTGTCAGCGAGCGAAGTTTCGCGGAAAGTCCATATTTTTTCGCGACAGGCACGCCGGGGTGCGTGCTGTATCCTCCGCCTGTGTAACCGCACATTTTACTGTTCAGATGAGTCGGCAGCACCAGCTTATGCGTGATTGCAGTCACTGCCATCGCGCAGGAGCACAGGCCGCAGGCACTGTACCGCAGGGGGCTTCCCGAATAGCTTCTCGCCGACGTGATCTCCCGGTGTGTCCACTGTCCGTTCTTCCAGACGCCGTGAGACTGATGGATATAGGTGATATCCATGATCCGGCTCTCAAGCCTGCCTGTTTTCTTGTTGAAATAGCACTCGTCCCCGTAAATCTTCTGTTTTCCGTGGACGCGGTGCCCCTTCTCATCATAGAAACAGCGCTTGTTCTTCCCAGGAATGTCCTGGAAACTCGTACGCATCAAACCGTTCTCATCAAAATAGTACCAGTATTTTCCGATCTTCTTCTCGCCGTGGACTTTCTTGCCGTTCTGATAATAATATGTTCTGCTGCCGACTTTGACGAAGCCGTTTTTGACGGCTGTCTTCGCCTTGCCAGAGGAACTTTTTGTGCTGCTTTTCGTACTGCTGCTTTTCGTACTGCCGCTCTTTGTGGTGCTGCTCTTCGCGCTGCTGCTCTTTGCAGCAGATGATTTTGTCGAGGATGTTTTTACATCAGCCCAGACCCGGAAGCCCGTACCCCCCCCGGGATTTCAAGCGACATAATCACAATCAGGCTCAATATAATAGCGCGTCTCAGAATACCAGGGACTCTGGCCTGGCCCTGCATTTCAGCTTTTGCTAAGCCCTGTGCTGCCGTCCTTTCAAAACTCTGTGCTGCCGTCTCTGTCATGTTCCGTTCAATTATTCTAGCCACGTTTTCTTTCTGCCTTCCCCGGAATTTGTCATAAATATCTTTTAAATGACGTTTGTTCATTCCCTTATATTTCGCCATTTAAAGACACTTTTGTCCTACTTTGCTTCGCATTTATTTAATAGATTATACAATTATCTTGCATCATCGTCAATTAATTTGAACAGTATTTTGAATTTCTTTTCAGGAGGGAATCTCCATGTCCCGTTGAAAATGTGCTGCTTCGCATGATATACTCAGCCTGACATTTACAAGTGTGGGTTCAATTTCGTATAAGACAGAAAATGCATGTGTGGATTTACATTCCTCGGAGGGTCACATGAATTACGCAGAATTGAAAGAATATGATATCGCAAATGGACCGGGGATCCGCCTCTCGCTGTTTGTCTCGGGCTGTACGCACCACTGCAAGGGCTGTTTTAACGAAGTGACCTGGGATTTCAACTTCGGCAGGCCGTTTACACCAGAGCTGGAGGATCAGATTCTGGATTTGCTGGACGACATCTCCTACCGCGGACTGACGCTGCTCGGCGGAGAACCGTTTGAGCCGGGCAATCAGCGGGTGCTCCTGCCGTTTTTGCGCAGAGTAAAGGCGCGTTTTCCGAAAAAAGATATCTGGTGCTTTACCGGCTATCTGCTGGACCGTGACCTGCTCAGATGGGAGCTCACGGATCCCGACGCGGCCGCCCACGCAAAAGAACAGCGGTTCCCGGCAGTATCTGTCTCGATACCGGAAACCGCTGAGCTGCTCTCAATGATCGACGTCCTGGTAGACGGTGAGTATATGGAGGCGAAAAAGGATATTACGCTGCTTTATAAGGGCTCCGCAAACCAGCGGACAATCGATGTGCCAAAGACGCTGGCTGCCGGAAAAATCATCCAGTGGGATCCCGGCGATGTGTCCATGTCAAAGACGGCACATCTGTAATCATGCCGCGGCTTCTTAACTGCCAGGAGCTTTTTAACTGCCGGGAGCTTTTTAACTGCCGGGAGCTTTCATCGTGGCAGCCAGGAACAATTGGCAGGGAAAATGATCAAGTTATTCTGCCGCAGTTCCTTACTCCTCCAGCAGTGTCAGAAGCTCATCCCTGTCAAATGTAGTATCTGCCGCAGAGTCTCCGCCAAGAAGGTCTTCAGCCAGCTTTCGCTTCTTCTCCTGCAGGTCGATGATTTTTTCTTCGATTGTGTTCTGCGCAATCAGCCGGTACTCTGTCACAACGCGTTTCTGGCCGATTCTGTGTGCCCTGTCCGTCGCCTGATTCTGAACTGCCAGATTCCACCACGGATCATAGTGGATGACGGTATCGGCCCCTGTCAGATTCAGGCCGGTTCCTCCTGCCTTCAGGGAAATCAGGAACACCGGAACGGTTCCTTCATTAAATTCCTTTACCAGGTTCATGCGCTTTTCCTTTGGCGTCTCTCCCGTAATCAGGAAATATGGGATTTTAGCCTCGCGAAGATCATTCTCCAGCATAGCCAGCATGCTGGTAAACTGTGAAAACACAAGCACACGATGTTCCCCGTCTAAAGCACTCTCGATCAGCCCCATAAAGGCTTCCCGCTTGGCTGAACCGCCATCATAGTTTTCCAGATACAGCGCCGGATCGCAGCAAATCTGGCGCAGACGCGTGATTTCCGCCAGAATCTGAAATCTGTTCTGACGGAATTCCTCGTCGGACTGGCTCCTCAGCTGATTCCGCAGCATCGCTGTCTGCGCGTCATACAGCCTGCGCTGCTTCTGCTCCATCCGCGCGTAGCGCACCTCTTCGATCTTTTCCGGAAGCTCCGTCAAAACATCCTGCTTTCTGCGGCGCAGAAGGAATGGCGCGGTCATGCGGCGCAGACGTTCCATTGCTTCCCCATTCTCTTCTCTGACGATTTTTGTCTCATATGTCCTCTGAAACGTCTTGTAATCATACAGAAATCCCGGCATCAGGTAATCAAATATACTCCATAACTCTGACAGACGGTTTTCAACCGGCGTGCCTGTCAGCGCGAACCGGATACGGCTGCGCACAGCCTTGACAGTCTTTGCCGCAGCTGTTTTCTGATTTTTGATATACTGTGCCTCATCAATAACCTCATAATTAAATGTGATATCGTGATAGGCATCAATATCGCGCTTCAGCAGATCGTAAGACGTAATCAGTACATCTGCCGTTTCACACTGGCTGATGACCTCCTGCCGCTCTCTCTTTGTTCCGGCCGCCAGCACAACTTTCAGCTCCGGCGCGTACCTGTGAAACTCTTCTGCCCAGTTGTACACCAGAGACGCAGGGCAGACAACCAGTGATGTCACCGGTACGCCCTTTTTCAGACCGCGTTCCCGCTCCTGCTTTTCCGCAAGCAGAACACTGATCATCTGCAGCGTCTTTCCAAGTCCCATTTCGTCTGCGAGGATTCCGCCAAACCGGTTATCGGACAGCGTCCGCAGCCATCGGTAACCACTCTCCTGGTATGGACGGAGAACCTTTTTTAAAGACTCCGGAACCTCCGCGTCTATGTCTTCGATGGTCTTAAATGCCTTCACCAGCGTCTTAAAATTCCGGTCCCGTTCTACGTAAAACTGTTCTTTCCGCTCCAGAACTTTATCCAGATAAAGCGCGCGGTACACCGGAATTTCCATCTTTCCCCGCACAAATTCCTGTACTGGGAGATTCAGTCCCTCCATAATTGACAAGAGGTCCGCGACCGAATTATTATCCTCCAGCTTCAGGAAGCTGCCGTCCTTCAGCCGGTAGAATTTTTTCTTCTGCCTGTATGAAGAGAGTACTTCCAGCAATTCTTCCTCGCTCAGGTCATCTGCGGCAATTTCCAGATCCAGCAGATCACTTTGAATGGAAATCCCGACATTCACCTTGACAGTTCTGCGGACGCCCAGCTTTTTGAACTGTTCTGTCATATAGACCGTTCCCAGATCTGTCAGCACGTCGAGGCCCTGTTCCAGAAAGCGGAACAATTCCTCATTGCCTTCCGGCAAAAAGAACAGATCCAGCTTCTCATCATATGCTTTTATAAAACTCGTCAAAGAACCTGCGGCAGTCTGTTCTGCAATCGTATCCCGGTAGGGCTCCAGCTCACGTTTTTGGCCGCTCCACTTCAGAATATCTCCGAGAGAGTGAATCCGTGTTCCATAGCAGACATCCGCCCGGCTGACAACCTGCGCGTCCTGATAATCCAGATAAAAGACAAATACAGGCTCCGGAGACAAATATTTTCTGATCAGATCTGCTTCATACTCTTCAAACCGGACTACTTTTCGAAGCGTCGGATAAATTCTGTAATAAAAATCCGCAAGGAAATTCCTTCCGATATTGATCCGGATCTCCCCTGTTCCGTATCCGGCGCGGGACAGCAGCGGCTCGAGTTCCCGCATCCTTTCCGCGCTGATCTGATTCAAGCACCCGTTTTTGACGTAATACGCGTAGTTCTGTCCGTTTATAACCGGCGGCGCCTCTCCCCTCAGCTGAACGCCCAGAACTTCTCCCGTTATTTCATCCTTCATTGGCGAGAGATCGACCGTCAGCTGCAGATCACCTCTCGCCGGCACAAGCTGTGCCTTTTCCTTCTGGTAATGTTCCTCTATTACCGCTTCTACCGGCTCTTTCAACAGCGAGAAGAAACGATCCATTCTTGCCCCAAACAGCGGGATCGAATCCGTTGTGTGGTCTTCTTTAACAGCCGGCGCGCCATAATAATTCCGCTGCGATCGCATGCGGACGCCGTTCAGCTGCCGTTCCTCGGAGAGATGATCTTCGATCATGGAAATCCACCCGAGATCTTCTTCCGAAAAACACTCCCGCTCCAGCAGCAATTCTGTCTGCTTGCCGAATTTCATCTTTTCACCGTTGTTCAGATGGTCGATAAAATCCTGCAGTTTTTTGATCTTATACAGTCTGCCCGCTCCGACTCTGAAGGAACAGCTGGCATACGTTTTGTCCCTGATTTCCAGCTGCGGCTCAATCCGCAGCGCCTGCCTGTCCCGCATCCATTCCGGATCCTGAAAAGCACCGTTTCGCTGCAGCACCTGATTAATCAGCGCAATTCCCGCGTTATTCGTGACATCGCCGGTATTATGTTCGGCCAAGTACGCTTCAATCATCAAAAGAAGCGCGGCCTGGTGTACGCAAAGCTTTTTCCCGAGGTATGATTTGGCGTCTTTCCTGGTAAATCCACACTCCCAGTGGTCGCAGCGCGCCTCCAGAACCTTCCTGCGGTCAAATACAATCATGCAGTTTTCGTAGGAATCCCTTAAATAACAGGATCCGATACCAAGGATTCTGTCACTCCCGATCAGGTTTTCCTCTCCGAACTGAACATGCAGCGTTCCCATTCGTCCGCTTTTTCGCAGTGTCTCGGCCTGCTGAAGCAGATCCTTTGAGATGTTCAGTCCGTCACGAAATTCCCAGTAATGAAAATACCGGTATTCCTCCATGCTTTCTTCTGTCGGATCCTGTGCCTGATCAAGCACCTCCATCCTGCTTTTCTGCTGCATGGCAGCGAGATCCGGGAGCGCCTGGCGGAACTGATCCTCTCTGCCCTCAGATTTCCCGCTTTTAGCCCGCGGATCCTGCTGACGACTCTTTCTGGAGGCATTTCTGGAGGCATTTTTCTTTTCCGGCATGGAAGGCCCTTTCGCGTCGATGATATCTGTCTCTTCATCCGGTTCGAACGGTCCATCCACATCAATAATTCCATCTTCTTCATCCGGTTCGAAGATATCGCCATATTCTTCTTCCAGCTTGAACATTCCGGCAGCGATATGCTTGCACCAGATCCCTTTCTGGCCGGATTCACAGTCACACTGGAAATCTGTGATCCCGAACCCGTCATCCAGAAAGCGGACGTGGTAATTGCGGCTGCCCCGGACGATCATCTGAAACCCATCGTCCGTTTCCGTGAACTTTTTCACCTTCCCCTGCTCAAAATAAGCCTTTCCCGCCTGCACGATTTCGGGCATAAAATACTTTTCCCATGATGACATTTTATTTTCCACCTTCCATTCCAAAATCGTACTTCCGCTTCAGCCACTGCATGCAGAGGAAGCACAGGGTAATCTGCAGCACCGTGGATGCCGGGATTGCCATGCCGATGCGGAACAAACTGACCGGCTGCACCTTTGACAGCAGGTAAGAACCCGGAACGCGAACCGCAAACGCCCCCAGAAGTCCCTGAACCATCGAAAACCTCGTCAGGCCGAAACCAGTTCTTCGAATTCATTCGCTGTTAAGGAACCGCAGCAGAATAACTTGATCATTTTCTTGTACAGCTCCAAACACATTATATAGTCGCTTTGTAATGATTATCAACTCAAATAAAGTATTCCTTAAGGTAGAAAGCAAAGATTTTTAATGAATTAGCACTCACCTCTTGACTCTGCTAACAATTTGTGTTACAGTATACTCAGAAGAAAAAATTCGGCTGCTGCGTCACTGATCTGGTCAGAGGGCAGCAGCCTTTTCTTAAATATTCTGCGCGGGGAGGTGAGACCATGAAGCAGGATTATTACAAAGTACTAGGCGTTCCAAAAAATGCAGATGACAAGCAGCTGAAATCAGCCTATCGAAAGCTGGCCAAACAGTACCACCCGGACACCAATCCCGGGGATCAGGCGGCAGAACAGAAATTCAAGGAGGTCGGCGAGGCTTATGCCATCCTGAGCGACCCTGAAAAGCGAAAGCTGTATGACACATACGGATTTGCGGCCTTCGAGGCAGGCGGTCCCGGCGCTTACCAGAATGGAGGCGCGGCTGGCGGCGGTTCCTGGAATTCCGGCGGAAACGGCTCGTTCCAGTCATTCCATTTCGACGGGAAGGACGCGGAAGAACTGTTCCGCAGCATGTTCAGAGACCTGTTCGGCTCTTCCGGGAGCAGTTTTTCCAGTACTGGCGGCGGACAGGGGTTTGACTCCTTCAGCAGTTTTTCCGGTGCTGGCGGCGGACAGGGGTTTGACTCCTTCAGCGGTTTTTCCGGTACTGGCGGCGGACAGGGGTTTGACTCTTTTAGTGGGTTTGATGGTCTGAAAGGATTTGGCGGATTCGGCAGGCAGACCGGCGCGCGGCATATGCGGGAGAATCTGGATCTTCACGCGTCTCTGACCATCAGCTTTCGGGAGGCGGCGCTTGGCTGTTCGAAGACCATCCGCGTGGAAAAACCGGATGGATCCGGAAGTTCGGCGCTCCAGGTTTCGATTCCCGCGGGAATTGACGATGGAAAGAGCATCCGGCTGCGCGGGAAAGGGCACAGCGGGACAGGCGGCAAAACCGGAGACCTGCTGATCCAGATCCGCGTTACGCCAGACCGCTTATTCAGCAGAAAAGGTCTGGATATCTATACTTCAGCAAAAGTACCTTATACGACGGCAGCGCTGGGCGGCGAGGCAGAGGTGCCGACGCTGCACGGGCCGGTCAGCTGCCGGATTCCGGCAGGAATCCAGTCCGGAAGCAGGCTCCGCCTGAAGGAAAAAGGCATCCGCCGCGGCGGCAGCAACCCGAAGACCGGCGACGAATACGTCGAGATCCAGATCGCCGTTCCAAAGCAGCTCACGCCCGCTGAGCGCAGAAAGCTGGAAGAACTGGCGGAACTGCAGAGAGATACCACGAAAAAAGGAAAGAGAGTCTCGTGATCCGGGACTCTCTTTTCTTATTGTACAGTTTTCGGGCAAGTAAAATGGCAAGTTAATTGCGAAGATATCCAGTCAGTTATTTACCTCATGGTGGCACTCGACGCAGCCGAATGTAATCGGCAGGAATGTATATCCGTTTTTGAGTGCCCACCGGATCGCGCCTTCTATGCCGTCCACAGTGTACTCTTTCGTGTCGTGACAGAGCACCACGGAAATGGACTGCTCCTGAATTCCTTCTATGATGTTTTCTGAAATCTGCTCCGGATCGCTTGTTTCATAGACGTCTCCGTCGTATGCGTTCCAGTCATAGTAGTCGTAGCCGTTTTTCTGCGCCTGCACTGTCAGGCGCGTCATAATGCCTTCGTTTCCGCTGCTGACCGTGTTGGAGCTTCCGCCCGGGAATCGCATGATGTTTGTGCGGCTGCCGGTCTGCTGTTCGATGATATCGTTCATCGCGTCGAAATCTTCCCAGAAAGCTTCCTCGCTGGCATAGATTTTGTCGTAATCATGGGTCAGAGAGTGGACACCTACCGTGTGTCCTTCTTCGGCCTCGCGCCCGATCAAATCAAGCTGGCCGCCGAGTCCCGTCACAAAGAAAGTCGCTTTCACGTCATATTTTGCCAGAATATCCAACAGCTTCGCTGTATATTCACCGGGCCCGTCATCAAAGGTCAGGAACACGATATTTTCGCCATTCACCGCAAGGGACGGGTCATTTTTCGGCAGTGGCCCGACCGTGACTGTCCGCTCCGCAGTTGATTCGTTCCCGTGTTCGTCTGTACTTTTGTACTTCAGCGTGTAGGTGCCTTCTTTGTAATTTTCGACCTTTCCCTCCACCTCAACCTTGGCGGTGATATCGCCGTCCAGATCGTCAATGGATGTAAAAGAATCCGCCCAGTCATCGCCGACGATGATATCGGTCGGAACCTCATTCAGGGTAAGCACCGGGGCAGTGCGGTCGTCATAGACGATCGCCCGCTCTTTTTTTGTGGTGTTGCCGGAGGAATCTGAGACGGTATAGTAGACCTTGCCGTCGCGCTCCTCGGAGGAAACCTGCGCTGTGAGATCTCCGTCGTGGCTGTCACTTGCCGTGAAACCTTCTTCCTGATAGGGCTGGCCGGGCAGCGTGTATGCCTCGGGATCTGTCGTCAGGTTCAATTCCGGCGGGATCGTATCTACGACGTGCACTACCCTGACCGCGCTGGCCGTCAGGTCTTCATAGGATGCGTGATAATGAATCAGGTATGTTCCGAGTTCGGACGGCTGTTCGCTGATCTCTGTCGTGACAGGGACGTCGTCCGTGTCGTTTTTGTGGATAGACGATCCCCTGTAAGACGCCGTGGCACCCTCGTCCTCATAAGGTGTGCCATATTCCAGCGCGATCGCCGGCTCTCCGGTGATCTGGATGTCCAGCGTATAAACATTTTGGCTCCGGACGACGGCAAAAGCGATCAGGCCTGCCAGAGCAAACACGACTGCAATTGCGATGATCAGAAGTGCCGGCTGGCGCCGCGCAGGTGTCCTTTTCCCAGATACCCTGCGTGCCGGAATTGGCCTGGCTGCCGGCTTCCGGTCTGCAGCTGCGCGGGTCGTGCGCAGCTGCCTTTCTCTCGAACGTCTCGCCGCTTCACTTTCTCTGCGTGCCGCAGGTTTGGGTGCTTCCGGATCCTCCTGCCCGCGAAGCACATGATCAACTGGAATTTTGTCAATATCCGGATCCAGATCCCGCGGATAGACAATATCCAGCTCTTTTTCCCGCTGTTTGGGCGCAGTCCTCCCGTTTTTGTTCCTTTTTTTGGAATAATATCTGCTGCGGGTCTCCTTCAGCCGCCTGAAATAGGTGATAATCGGTGAAAACAAATGCCCGATCGCCGCAAGGGCCGCTGCTATGATCTGTATAATTGATTGTCTCATATTAGCCCTGCTGAAAGTTTTTGCCGTTATAGGGGCTTCCATCACTGTGGTACGATATCGTACCGTCCGGATAGAGCCAGAATGTCTCGTCTGCGTCATCAGAAAGATGCGCGCGAAGCTTGGAGGGAAGCCCGTCCACCCTGTCTTCGACTTCGACGCCGACATATGTGTGATCGACTTTATCTTCTCCTCTGTCTGTCAGCACTGCCCTCAGATTTCCTGCGGACATCTGCATCAGCAGTACAACCTGGTTGTCGTCCAGACAGACCCAGTATCCGAGATAAGCGTCGACTCCGCTGCCGCCGCGCAGCGGCGTGGACGAATTCAGGTACAGTCCCCCGATGCTCACGCTTTCCTCTGTGTCGAAGAAAGCCGTCTCATTGACGGATACGGTATATTCGTTTGCCCACTGCAGCGTCGCTGCTGTTCCGGCCGCCGTGCCGGAATCCACGACCAGCTGGCTTCCGTCGGATGACGCCAGGTAAGTCTTGTTGAATTTCTTTCCTTTCGACGTCTTGCTGTGGAAGGTCACCTCATAGGTATCCGCGCCAGCCGCGGCGATCTCCATCCAGTTTTCGTGACTCTTTTCCGCGTAGGTGCCCACAATCATCTCAGAAGGGGGCAGTGTTTCCGTGTTCTCCGCGGCATCCGCCTCATCTGCAGATGTACTTGCGGCCGCTGTACCGTCTGCTTCTGTGCTGTCGGTTCCGCCGCCTGAGACAGCTTCCACATCCTGCCCGTCTGTGCTTCCTGGCTCAACCGTGCCGGTCTCCGCGCTGCCGGCAGCTGCTTCGGCAGCCTGCGCGCGGCGATTGTACGCGCGTACCCCAAGGTATGTAATTCCGGCGGCAATCAGAGCCACCATAATCAATGCCGTGGCAATTCCAAGCCTCTGCTTCCGCTTTTTGGCGGCGCGGCGCTTTTTTTTCGCCTGCTTTTCGCGATCCCGCAGGATGGCTGCCTCTTCCTCCGCGTCGAGATCCGCCGCGGCCTCGTCAAATCCGGCTGCCTTCAGTTCATTCATGACACCCTGCAGCATCTGCTCAGGTGCCTCCTTCTGCTCCTGCAGCTCTTCGTGCTTCTGGAACAGAAATACCATAAACGGAATGGCGTGCCGCGTCTTAAATCCATACAGGTTGACGTCATTGCGCTCCAGCTCACGCACACGCGCCTTAACCTTCCACTTACTGTAATTGAGGCGGCTCTTGACGGTATCCTGCGAGATTCCCAGTTCCTCCGCGATCTCGGAAATCGTTTTGCGCTCGTAATAATACAGGACCACGCAGACACGCTGATCCTCCGGCAGATTCCGCATCAGATCCATCAGAAGGGCAGAAGCAACCCGCTCCTCCATCTCGATCTGCGGAAGAGAACGCGGGTACTCATCGTCGAAGTCCGCCACCTCCGTGTGGTCAATCAGCATGCGCGAAAACAGCGTCGGCGACCTTCTCGCCAGCCACGCAATCGTCTCGCTGTGCGCCACCATCCGGATCCAGACCGGCAGCTGCGCCGGATCGCGCAGCATCCGCAGTCCCTGCATGCCCGTGACATAAGTGTCGCGCACCAGATCTCGCGTCACATTCTCATCCTGCACCAGCGCCTTAACGGTACAGTACACCTTTGTATATGTTTTTTCAAAAATCTCAGAAACCGCATCCTCGCGGTACGCAGCCGCGCGCCTGATCAGTTTCTCCGAAAATACTACAGAACGATCCTGCATTTCTCTTTACCCTTTAATAAATACATAACTCCCTGTACCATTATAGTGAACAACCACAAAAATGTCGAATACTTTCTTTTGGCGCTTGACATTTGTCCCCGAAAAACCGTATACTCCAAACTACAGCGAGTGGCAGAAACTGCGTAAATCCAGTTGCATGCCACTCGTTTTTTTATTTCATTCCTCTGTACATTATCTCAGGGAATTGTCTTTCTGAAAGGAGCCACGAAAATGCACTTAACCAAAAAACAGGGAATCCTCTTCGGCATCATCATGTCCTACGCTATGGCCTACGGCATGGAGGTTTACAACGTCGCCATCAAGGAAGGCTTCAATCTGAATCCCGGCGGCTTCAGTTCCATGGTAAACCACGTATTTCTGGATGCCCTGATCGAAGCCAGCTACATGGGGCTCTTTGTCTTCCTGTTCTCCAATCTCTGGGGTAACCGTCTGGGCGCGGCGTTTGCGGCGCGCCACACAGATCCGGAAAAGGACAATCCGTATTTCTGCAGGATCATGCGCCAGGCAGGGACGGTAGCCGTCATGTGCCCGACGATGAGTCTGGTGGCCTCGATTCTGTTTAATATTATTCTGGCCGGCGCTTCTCCTGTAAATCTGCCGGCGATCTGGGCCGGCACGCTGATCAAGAATTTCCCGATGGCGTTTTTCTGGAACATGTTCGCCGCGGCGCCGTTTTCTCACTGGCTCTTTGGCAGGCTGACGCAAAAAGCACACGCATAAGTCTTCCTTCTCAGTACCCTGCGGCGTTCCGCTTATCATCGCCCTGCGGCATTCTGCTTCTCAGCGCCCTGCAGTATGGCGCTTCTTATCGCCCCGCGGCGTTCCGCTTCTCGACCTCCTGCACAAAGGTGGCGAGGTTTTTGGATGCCAGCTGCGCGAGCTCCGGCTTGTATCCATATACAATACCAGGGAAGCTCTGATGCAGCACCTGATAAATCGTCTGGATCTCCGCGTCGGTCGGACGGGTTTCGCCCTCTTTGCGCTTTCTCGTCTTCGCGCCGGTCGCGCGCAGCTCATGAATCTTCCCTCTCCGGTCCATGATCTGCGTCGAGAAGGATCTTCCGACTGCGATGCCATAGGCTCTCTGCGTCGTCTCCTTCGCGTAAATCCAGATGATGTCCTTTGCGGGAATGGCTTCTCCCCCATGCGGAACCTTTTTCACGACCGCGTCTCTCGTGACGAAGGCGTTGCCCACAACCGGCGCTGCCGCCGCGTCTTGCTCAATTCTGGAAATTTCATCCTGCGACAGGCCGGCCAGCGTTTTCGCAAGCTTCCCCATGCCGCGCGGAATCGCGGACCAGCATACCACCGCGATAATTCCAAATATCAGGGCTGCGGGAATCACGCCGCCTGCAATCCCGGTGAACACCATGATTGTCATAAAAACGGCAATCACAATCATCCCTATACCGGTCTCTCCCCTGATTTCCTTCAATTTGTTTTTCACATTTACCAGTTCTTTCGTGTTCATACGCTCCACTCCTGTCTCACTTTAATTTTTTTCAGGCTGTCAGAACATTGATCTCATCCGACTGGCTGTACGCGCCTGTCTCGCCGACGCAGATCTTCACATGGAGATCATCGGTGCGCTCGATGCCGATCCTGACATCACCGGTACCTGCCGGCACAGGGAGATCGAGGCGCAGCGACTTCTCATTGCCGGCTCCGCGCCGGATGTAAATGCTGCAGTCCATACGCGCTGTCAGCGGACGCAGAAATCCCTCTGAATTCCACGAGATCAGTCCCTCCTGAAGTGCCCCGAACGCGGCGAGCGGAACCTGATCCGTCCTGTCACGCTTCAGCTGCTCGTTCCCCTGGTCGTCCTCGACAACCTTGTGGGAATACGCGTAGAATCCGAGCTCGATATCTTTGCATTTCTCAGCGCGGTATTCGGCAGCCTGTTTTCTGTGCTCCTCCGCTGCCTCCGGGCTGTCACCGAGAACCACGATGACCGGAAAACCGCAGCAGCTGCACTCACTGCTGCCGGAGATGAGTTCTGTTTCGCAAACCATACATTTCATAGTACTTTCCTCCTGCTGTTTTTCTTTCAGGCTGTATCGTTCGTTTCCTGCTACTGCAGCTCATAGCTGCTCATGATCTGCTCCGCCTTGCGAAGTCCCTCACTGTACTGCTTCAGCTTTTTCTTAATGATGTCAAGATCCTCCTGCAGAAGCGCGGCGGGCATCTCTGTCTGCCCGGACTGGCCGGCCAGCCTTCTCTGTTCCTGCCCCCACGGGCTGTTCCAGTCCTGGAGGAGTTCTTCGCGCAGCGCGCGGACCCGGTCCAGACGGGCACGCAGCTGGCTGATTTCGTCCTGCTTCGCCTGCAGCGTCTTATAGCGCAGCTTTGACTCCTCTGATTCCAGCGCAAGCTGCATCGCGTTGCGCTCCTTCATCAGATCCTCGATGGAAGCATTCTGCTGCTCCGTCTCCTGCTTCAGGGAATCCACTTCCGCCTGAAGACTCTCGCTGACCTCCTGCTTCTTCGCCAGCTCTTCTGCCGCCTCTTTTACCTCTACGGAAATCTGATTCTGCAGAGATTCCTGCTCCGCGATTTCCTGCTGCAGGCTCTCTGCTTTCTGCTGCGTCTCGACGAGCTCCAGATTGCGGCGGTCGATTTCACCCTGCACCGCGTTCAGCTCTCCCTTGGCGCGTTCCAGCTCCAGCCCGCGCCTGCGCAGCTCTGCCTGCAGGGATTCTTTTTTGCTGGCGTATTCCGCGAGATCCAGCTGCTCAAGCTGCTCGATCTGGCCACGGATCTCATCGATCTCATCTTTCAGCGCCAGTACGTCTTTTTTTTCTTCCAGAAGTGCCGCGCCCCGCTGATCCAGGATCGCCTTCTGCTCCTGCAGCTTCGCGTGCTGCTCCTCTGCCTTCGCGATTTCCTGACCGAGACCGCCGAGCTTTTCCGTGATATCGCGGATCCGCTCTCTGCGGCTGTCGCTGCTGAGTACCGACTCCTGTTCCCTGCCGATTTTCATCACAAACCGGCCCATCCAGGGAAGGCGTTTGTACATCGCGTCCTCCTCGTGGCACGGCAGCTTGTCCGCCGCGACGCCGGTGTCTTCCTTGATGTCCTGGCAGAAATCATAGATAAAATTCAACACATCCTCGACAGCCGGCTCTTTCAGTTCTGAGATACGCCTGAGATTGCGGCGCGTTAATTCTAAATTCATATCTCTCTCCGTATTATTCTGTCCATTTTCTGGAAAGCGATTCGCGTCCTTCAGAATTTTTGTGTCAGTAGTCAATCCGTGAAATTTCAAACATATTTTTGAAGGAATCCAGCACGATCCGCTTGTCTTCTCCCTCAGGCCGCTTTGTCAGGAAATTGAACGGGCGGATGTGCACGCTGAGCACGCCGGAGGAATCCATCGAAAACCCGATTACCGCCGTCTTGTGCTGATTGTCCGCGTAAGTGACCATGTCCTTGAGCTGCTGGACGTACCGCTCCTTCAGGTAAACCAGCATCGCAGTCTCCCTGCTCGTGCTGAGGTTGATGACAAACGAATTTGGCGTGTCGCCGATAAAATACGCAATCGGCTTGTCGGCGTCCTTCTTGTAATGCGTGTAATACGGGTGATCGTACTCGATGTCATCCTTGTATTTAAAGGCGTAATCCGCGTTGGAAAGCTTCCGGTCGCCGCCAAGCAGCCCGATGGAATACGGAGCCGTGTTCCGGATCCGGATAATATCCGAAGCGATCAGCGCGGCGCCCATGGAGACTGCCTTCTCGCGGTCCGTCGCGAAGCTGATGATATCCTTCGTCCGCTTGTCCATGGATGAAAAATGAAACGTGTCGCGGATCTGCTGATCCACCAGGTAGAAATTGCCAAATCCGCCCACCAGAGCGATTTTGAAGATTTCCTGATCCGCGTCGTCGTACCGGATGCTGGCGCCTTCCATGTAATCGACCATTTTTTTCAGCTGATCCCTCAGAACCGGCGCAATAACGTCATTGTACACGCGGAGCAGCAGGCCGTAGGTGACAGGCACATCCTCGCCGCGATACTCAATGGTAGTAAATTCCTCCTCATCCAGCTCGTCGGGATCGTCCGTGCCATACTCATCAAAGATATCGCCGATGGTCTTGCGGGAGGTCATGAGTTCTTCCTCCAGGTCGTCGACCGCGTTAAAGAACCTGCCGTCCATCTCCGGCCCATCCTCAAACAGATCGGACTCCCTGATCGCGCGCAGCATCACCTGCTCCATGTACTGGACGCCGGCGCTGCCGATTTTTCCCTCTGTGTTCTCACCGGCACCCGTGCGCTCCTCCACCTTGATTTCCACGTTGCCGCCTTCGTAGGCAGAGACATTGGTCAGCGTGATGTCCAGCGTGCCCCCGCCGTAATCAATCAGAAGAATATGACCGGCAAAATCGCGCCCTGTGTTTTTCCGGAAATTGTAGGCAAAAAACGCGCTCGCACACGCAGGCTCGCTGACCACCTGCACCTGATCCACATATGGAAAATTCACACAGATATTCCGCAACACATTGCGCCCGTCCAGTGTCTCCGGGCTGTCGTTCCAGACCTCCGGGACGCCGATCACCAGCTTGTCGATCTGCTCCTCGCTGCACTTGTGCAGCGCCTCCTGCAGACAGAAACCCAGAAACTGCTCCGCAATAGCATCCGGCAGATGCTCCGCATCGTACCCGCG
Source organism: Eubacterium sp. (assembly GCA_017475785.1). The sequence goes on from JAFVEX010000188.1 coordinate 19,514, forward strand.
CTCTGCCAGGCGGGTCGGGTTCGTCTCCGGCAGCAGCATTGTGAATGCCTTAAACGTGCTGAAGCCCTTCCTGCCGGTCTTGCTCTTCGCCTCGGCGCCGTACTGCATCTTCCCCTTTCCCTCCGAGACCACGGTGGGAATGAACGGAGAACCCTCGGACAGAGGAATGTCCTGCAGCTGGTCCGTCGCGCCCTGGAAGCGGGACATGGTTGTATAGGTACTGCCAAAATCTACGCCTAAATTCATTTGCTTTCCTTCCTGCCATCATCGAGTTATCAGTAGATTGTGTCAATCAGTTTCCTCAGCTCCTGCCGGGCTTCCTCTTCTGAAAGTTCCGGCTGTTCTTCCGGATTCTCCGGCTGTTCCTCTTGCATTTCCAGCTGTTCTTCCGGAATTTCCAGCTGTTCTTCAAGTATCTCCGGCTGCTCTTCTGCGGGGTCCGGCACTGGTCTCGGAATCTCCGACTGGTTTTCTGTCGGATCCGACACTGGTTCCGGAATTTCCTCTGCCAGTTCTGCAGCCGGGGCAACTGCTTGCGCATGCCAGGATTCGACTTCCGGCATCTCCGGCTGTCCATATGACGGATCCGGCACTGGTTCCGCTATTCCATCTTCAATCCCCGGGACCCCGGCTCCAAAGTCAAATTTCAACAAATCAGAGAGATTGTCCGGCTCTTTAACATCCAGCTTCACGTCCGGAATCACATCATCCAGCGACAAGCCTTTCGCGAATGCCTTTTCCTGCTCGGCGGCCTCTCGGATGCGGACTGAGAGATCCTGCAGCAGCTGTCCGGCTCTCTTAGCGTCTTCTACGGAATCCTTGTGACGGAGCAGCTCCGCCGCCACCGCGAAATCGTCGATCCGGTTCTCGATGTCCTGCTCCTCCAGGCGGTTCCTGGTCAGCAGCTTGTCATACCGCTCGATGTCCTTATTCAGATCCACAATGCGGACCATGGCGTGTTTTCTTTCCTCTGATCCTTCTCGCATCTGCTGGATCTGGCGGTACAGGGTGCTGAATTCCGCGCGCCTCTGCTGCTGCTCATCCTGCAGTTCCCTGAATTTCCTCCCGCACTGGAACAGCCGCTCATATTCCTTTAACTGGCTCTCATCGCAGTTCCAGTAAACAAACGTCCCCTCGCCGCAGTCAAACTTGCGCGCGACGGCCTCCTCAATGCACCGCTCCGCGCAGTACACGGTTTCGGTATCTCCAAGCTTGATCGCGGCGTTCATGTGGTCGATATAGCCGCGAAGATATTTTTCCGCCTCGGGATCCGGCTTTACGCGCCGCGGCTTCTGCAGAAGCCGTCTGACGCGCGACGTGACGGCGCGGTACTCGATCTGCCTCTTCGGGTCGTACTGCCACTCGTACCGGATTTCCGGCGTATACTTGACGATCATCTGCTCGCTGATCACGCCCAGCTCGTGGATTCGATTGACAATCACCGAATCCGCCCTCGTGTTCCGGGCAGCCTCCGTAATCTTGTCCCAGTTCCGAGCCAGCTCCCTGCCCAGCAGCGCATACTGGTTGTGGTGATTTTGGGAAAAAAGCTCCTGCCTTTGCACCTGCAGATCCGCGTCGTGGTACCAGCGGAAAATAAACTGATCCAGCTTTTCCGTCTGCTCCGGAGTCAGATGATCCACGTCCTCCCGGACCACCCAGGCGACGTACCGGATCACCTTCCGGATCGCTCCATGTGTAAATTCGTTCAAAAAGACACAGCGGTTGCCGAGCGTTTTTCCAAGCAGCACATAGCAGCCTTCGTCCGCAAGATCCTCGTTCTGGAACGCGCTGACCACCGCCGGAAAAAGATCCCCGTGAGCTGTTTTTGCCTGAAAAATCCCGTCCGGATCGGTCAGCAGCGGCTGGCTGTCCTCCGCCGTCGTGCTGGCACGCAGAATGATCACATTCTTCCTGTGGGCATTTGACTGACGAAGCACGTCCAACTCCTCTGCCCGTCCGCGATAGATCTCCGAAAATGTATCAATCGCAAAAACAAATGCCGTTCCCGTCGCCTGTGCCGGAAGCTTCCGGATCTGATCCGCCGAGCACTGAATCCGGCATCCGCCCGGATTCACATGGTACTCCGCGCCGCCCTTCAGGCCAAAGCCAAACAACCCTTTGATCTGCTCAGTGACCCAGCGCCACGTGCGCTCATTAAAAACCCGCACAATAAAGGAACCCTGCAGGCCTTCGATAAACAGGATGTCCTGAAAGTGCCGTTTCGTGAGCTCCCGACGCAGATAGTCCGTCAAATTGAGCGAGACCATGCTGTCCAGGATGTATCGGTCTTCATTTGCGAACAGGAAGTGGAAAAGCCCGTCCTGTGTGTTCCATCTGTTCATGTGTCTGTGTCCTGTGTGTTTTGTCAGCGTTCTATGGCTATGTTGGAGCTTTTTGACCTGCGATTCCCTGGAAAGCAGACAGGCATCCACTCCAATTAATAAAAGCTGATGTGCCAGTAAGCTGGAAAGATATACTGGTAACCGGGAAGCAATGTATTAGGATTTCCGCATAATATACCGTATGATGATTTCCACTGCCAGAATTCCCAGAAACGTCCCAAATACTCCACCCATATAATATGAGAGAGAATATCCGATAAATCTGGGAAGCTCATATAATCCCAGAAGCATGGTAAGTCCCGGCGTGATCCTGCCAGTGTGCCGGATTAAGAAGGAGGCGATTCCTGTAAATAAGAACCCAACAGCCACTGTAGCTAAAACGGATCCACCCAGCATTCTCCAGAACATAAGCAAGGAGAATACGAGAATCATAATACTCCACCAGGCTCTTGCCGTCGTCATGACCGCTTCCTTTTTGCAGATCCGGTCATTCACAAGATACGCCAGCTCGCTGTCCTGCAGCGTCAGACGCATAGAAGACGGCGTCAGCTGCTTTACCCCGGTAATGCCGGTCAGCTGCCCTCCGGTGCTTAGATATCCGGGCTTTTTGCCATCCTTCAATGTGAGCGTAATGGCATCTTTGCTTTTGACGGAATTTTTGACGCTGCCCTTTCCGCCGACACCCTGGATGATTTGATCGGCAAGTATTTTTGCGGTTTCCTTTGTAACAGTGACTTTAAAAATTCCATCTGACGACCGGCTGCTTCCTGCCTGGCCGGCCGAGCCGTAGGACTGACCGAACCGCGTCTGCCCGCTTCCTCCGTACTGCTGGCCACTGCCTGTCTGACCACTTCCTCCGAATTGCTGGCTTCTGCTTGTCTGGCCGGTTCCGCCGTATTGCTGACCGCCGCCCGCCTGGCTGCTGCCTCCGGATTGCTGGCCTGCCCCAGTCCGGCCGGTACTGCTAAAAGGCGACCCGGTGTCCCCCATTCCTGCTTTCTTACGCATGGCAGTCATCTCGTAGTAGACACGAGCCGCCTCGCTGTCATCTCTGAAAATAATGACCAACTCATTTGACGTCGTAGTCATAACTCTGCTGACCATGCTGTTTTTCTCAATCAGATCGCGGTAATGACCGGTCGGAATCTGATCCACCCGGATTTCCAGCAGCGTATTATTGCGCAGCTGCATCCTCGTGATATTGCCAATGCCGCCGATATTTGCCAGAATCTGCCGGACAGTAATCGTGATTTCCGAATCAGATGCTCTTTTGCTTTCTTTTTTGTGCTGCTCCGCTTCGGACTTCCCCTGTCCCGCTTCGGACCTCCCCTGCTCCGCAAAAGCCTCTTTCCAGCCCGCAAAGCGCTCGCCGAGAAGCGCGCAGACCCTCCCGGCATCATCCTTGTGCGCAAAAAGGATCAGCGCCGCGTCCGGGTCGTTGCGCTTTGCGCCGTCAATGACCGGATTATCGATCATCTTCCGGTCATGCTCGTCGCCTTCCCTCCACAAATGCTGCATATCCTTCACCCGGATCTGCAGCAGCGTCGGATTGATCAGCTCTATGACATTAATATTGGCCAGCCCGCCGACTGCATGCAGAATCTCCAGCACAGTCTGCTGGACTGCCTGCTGGGAGGCTGCCCGGACGACTTTGGGCTCAACGCCATATTCCTCAAAGGACGGCGCGACATGTATGGTTCTCTTTTGCCTGATAATATCCTGATTGTTCATTTAGTATTTTCCTGTTGCATTCAGTCTTTCTTAAACATACACCTGCAGGTTGTCCCCTGCCAGGCGCTGCACGATAGCCTCCAGATCATCCTCCGAATTGGAAAGTGGATTTTCTGTCCTGCAGGTAATATAGACCATCGTGTTGTCGTTTGCCTGCAGGCCGATGTGAAGCATTTCGCGCTGCTCAGAATTATCACTATAGTGATATGTATAGCGCAGCACACGCGCATATACGTCATAACCGTTAACGTTCATAGTGTACAGGTCGCCCACTTTTTTGTCGGATATATAGTCATCTGAGGATTCAAACCTTTGAGACTGTTCTGAAAATTCTTCGTAACCCCATTCATCGAGCCGATAGCGAATCGTCTCTTCCACTCTGTCTGCATATTGATAGGAATCATCCCCGGAAGGCCAGTATTTATGTCGCAGTGAAATATTGCTGTTGGAAGAGTACATGTCCCAAAACACCCGCTCCGTCATATCCGAAGATTCTTCAAATTTTTCATTTTTGTCTAATGAATACGCGAGATCTCTTTGAACCACTATTGCTGTCGATCGGTCTTCTGATGTGATAATCCTCCCTGAGAATGGTGAAGCCGCTGTGATCTGGTCAAATTCACTCGTTTTAAATTCCAGACCCGACAAGGCGACCCTGATCAACTCATCCATATCCTGATGTTCTTCTTCTCTGCAGATCACTCTGCAAACAAACGCACTCTTCTCGCCACGGGGCTGCATTGCGTAAGCATAGGTCAGACCATTTGTTGTCCCCTGAAAGACTGAAAACTGCATGCCGTCAATTTCCAGTTCCTTCAGTTCTGTGTACGTCCTGTCCTCAACCCTGATCCAGTTATTATAGATGGTATCAACACTCTCATATGTATGGTACTCATATTCATAGCTGCGATAGATACCATCCTGAGATGTGGTGATGTCCAGAAATTCCATTCCCCAGTCAATATCCAAACTCCAGGCTTCTTCGATGTTCCTGTCCCACTCCGAATGCCACGGAATCACAGCGATTTCCTGCTCATCGCCTGCTGCGGCCTTGTAGGTTGGCCTAATATTTGTAATGTAGAGATCACTTCCTTCTTCCGCTGCCTGTGCTCCGATCTGTGTCAGGTCGGCAGAATTAATCAGAGAGAAATAATCTGCCATACCGTCAATACTGGCAGAATTCGCGCTGAGATCCTCCACAGAGAATTCTGCAGGAGTTGCTTCTGTTCCGACCGATTCGGCAGTTGTCCCTTCAACGTCGGTGTCTTCCTGATCCTGGAAATCTGTATCAGAATATGAATTGTCCGTATCTTCGACCGACGCGGTGCTGTAATCGCTCGATCCGCCTGAACCAGTGTCATCTCCTCCATGGTTTTTTATCCATGCCACGACACCGATGATACAAAGTACAAGAATAATCAGAATCGGTGTGAAGTTTTTTCTGGCCGCCGGGGGGGCTGTTTTGATGTCTGTCCAGTCGCTGGAATTGCCGGTCTGATCCGTTCCGACCCCCGCGCCGGACTGGCCTGTAGTTCCGGTTCTTCCGGATGAACCGGCAGATCCTGCTGCTCCGGCTGCACCGGATTGACCGGCGGATCCAGCTGCCCCGGACTGACCCGCTGCCCCGACAGCGCCAGATTGACCGGCGGATCCCGCTGCTCCGGCTGCCCCGGCAGCGCCAGATTGACCGGCGGATCCCGTTGCTCCGGACTGGCCTGCAGATCCTCTTTGTCCTGCAGTTCCGGAGGAATTGCTCCCGGTGTCTTTCGCGCTTACATCCAGAAACCATTTCAGCCTGTCGAAAACGCGCCGGGCATCTTCCTGGTTTCTGAAGACGACGGTCGCCTGCTGGTTTGACAGCTTCACGCCGCTGCTGATCAGCGCGTGATTCTCCCGGATCGTCTTCTCAAACTGCTCCGGAACCCAGCCCAAGTCGAAATCGATCTGAAAACCATTATCGCGCATGAAGGCAGAGTGAATGTTCCTGCCAAATCCTACCGCTGTTAAAAGATTCTGGGCAGCCAGATTAATGGCGTTTTCATCTGCCGCCTGCGGTCCTTTCTGCTCCGGCACCGTATACAGGGTAATCCCGTAATCCTCCTGAGATGGAGCGATGTGCAGTGTTCTCTTTTGTTTGACGATGTCGTAATTATTCATGCGGTATCATCCATTTTTATGATGCTTTACTTGAGTCAGTTAGCTCGTTTACGATGTACTTACTCAGACTAACGTCCTTTCCAACTTTTGCGCCCAACTGACTTCCCAAAACTTGCGGTTCGCTTTGTAAGAACCTGTCGTTTCTGACTATTTCGATTCTGCGCTGCCAGCCTCACACATACTGGATTTCCAGACACTCTCCTGCCAGCCTCCAGACGATTTCTTCAACATCTCCGAGTTCCTTTGGGTTCATTCTATTATCGACGATCTCCAGACATTCGGTGTCGTTTAAGGACATCCCGATCGAAATAATTTCTACCGGATATTGGGTGTTCCCGTTATTGTATTGGTATTGTTTACAGAGATATTTCACCTCGTAACCGTTTATCTCCATCGTCTCTATATCAGACACATAGACATCGGAAACGTTCTCTGAATCTGCCATATCATCGGCAGCATATTCAAAGAAATATGCCTCGCTATCCTTTGTATCAAACTGATAATCAATGTATTCGTGTACTCCGATCGTATCGTAATCATTCCCATCTGCATATCCATACATATCATAATTATGGCTGAAAAAATGATCATACCACCCCGACGGACTCTCTGCCCCCTCTGTATGCATGAAGCCTTGTTTCAGATAAGTCTCATAATCCGGATCCTGCCGGATGACAGCCTTTATATCTTCCTCGTAGCTCGTGATTGCGCGTGTGCCAAGCGGAGACGCCGCGACAACACTCTGGAAATCATCTTTTTGAATTGCGATGCTTTTCATGAGTTTTCTGAAGGATTCCTGCTTGTCCGGAGCGGATTCATTTTCTTCCAGACGAACTGTCAACTCACAAATCAGGACGCCGAGGCCATCACGATCCTGAACGGCATAGATTATTACGCGCTCATCTTCTGTTCTCTGAAAAACGTCGAATTCCTGTCCTGCATACTCCATTGTCTCGATGCTGTCATATTCTCCCGTATTTGAATCTGTCCAGCCTTCATACAATTTTTCGGCGGTTTCATAGGAGTCTTCGTAATAATATTTTTTTCTCAAATTGTCTGATGAAATCTCCAGGGAACCGATTCCCCAGTACACATTATTATCCCACGCGCCGTTCCAGTGCACGATGAGGAGCTCCTGCTCGTTCCCAACCATATTTCCGCTGTAGGGGGCAATGTTGGTGATGAACAGGTCGTCTCCGAAGTCCGCCTCCTGGTCGCCGATCTCAGTCAGATCTGTGAACACCTGCCCGGCATCGCTGTTTCTGTCTGTCGTGTAGTAATTGAAGCGGTCGTTTTCACTTTCCGACGAGGCAGATGACTCTGCATCCGAAGACGGATAAGAAGACGTCGTGCTGCCAGTAGAGCGAGACGAGGACGATCCTGATCCTGATTTGCTTCCCAGATACACAATAAACATCGCCGCAAAAATGACCAAAATCACAGGCCATCTAGACGTTTTCTGGTCGGAGGAGTCACCGCTTCCCGGCTGTCCCTCCTGTGTAGACTGCACGGTGCGGTCAATATTGGCATACTCCTGCCGAGCGGCTTCCGTTTCCTTTGAATCTGCATTATTTGCTTCCGCTTCCTTGATTTCCGCCTTCTTTGTTTCTGCTTCCTTTGCTTCAGCTTCCTTGATTTCCGCCTTCTTTGTTTCTGCTTCCTTCTCTTCTGCGGCAATCGTCAGGGCGCGCAGCAAATCACCGACTTGGTCTTCTTTCTTTTTTTTAACCGTTTTCAGTCCGATGCCGAATTCTTCAGGCACAGGGTGCAGATGCAGTGTTCTTTTATTTCTGACAATACTCTCGTTGGTCATGATCCCTGTTCCTCAATATAGGAAACGAACAAAATGCTCGCGTTTTGAGCGTTTCAGACACTCTCAATCTTCACGTTCCCTACCAGGCGCCTGACGATTTCTTCCACGTTTTCTCTAGGTTCCTCGACATCCATCATCTCATCTGTAATTTCCATGTATGTGTTGTGGTTCACTACAAATCCGATCGAGATCACATCATATGGAGTGACATTGTCATCATACGTGTACTGGTAATTCGCGTGTATGTACTTCACAAAATATCCATTTATATTGATGCCCTCTATGTCCGAGACAGTCAGATCCGACACGCTTTCTGATCCATTCCACGGATTTGCGGTATTTGCAAAGAAAGATTCATTACTTGAAGGCACGGTTAAGTTATAATTAATGTGTTCCTGCGCGGATCGATGCATGTATTTTCTGTCCAGGTCATATTCATACATCGTGTAATTACAGAGTGTTTGATGTTCTGTCCAATATAAGAAGCCTTCCTTCCCCAATACTTTTGGATACTGATCCCGCAGCTCCGCCTCATATCCTTCATCCCAGGAAACAATCGCTCTGACGTCCTGATCATAGTTCCTGATCGCGCGCGCCGCAAACGGTGATGCCGCAGTTACGTTTTCGAAATCATCTTTCCGGATCGTGATGCCCTTCACCAGCTTTTCAAAGAGTTCTGTCTCCTCCGGGGCTGTCTCGCCTTCCTCCAGCCTGTCGACGATCTCACAGACCAGCAGACCCAGACCATCCCTCTCCTGCAGGGCGTAGACGGTCACGCGGTCATCTTTTGTCTCCTGAAAGACGTAAAACTGCTCTCCATCCTGTTTTTTCTTTTTCAGGCTGGTGCACTTCCCGCTGCCGTAGTTTTCTTTGGCGTCGTGATATTTTTCCGCGGTTTTATATGAATCATCATAGGCGTATGATTTATTAAGATTTCCGGATTGCACTTCCAGAGAACCGATACTCCAATCGGCGCTCTTCTCCCATGCGCTGTTCCATTTCACGATGAGAAGCTCCTGACTGTCTCCAACCATGTCACCGCTGGAATTGTCGATATTGGTGATATACAGGTCATCGCCGAACGCTGCCGTCTGCGCGCCTATCTCGGATGGATCCGTAAATACCTGCGCCGCTGCGCTGCTTCTGTCTGTCGTGTAGTAATTAAACGGATTCTCGTCGCTCTCTTTTGATGAAGATCCCCCGAACAAGGAACCTCCGGAAAGAGACTTGCCTGAAGATGTTTGAAACCTGTAAGTTATGTAGCTGATTGCCGTGTAAATCAGAAACATCAAAACCAGGAAAAGAATAAACTTGAATATGGATCCCAGGCAGCTGCCTTTCTTCTTCTGACCGGCTCCCTGATTTGTACTTTTTCCCGGTTTTGTACCGGTTCCCTGCTGTGTACTTGTTCCCGGCTTTGTTCCGGTTCCCTGTTTTGTACTTGTCCCCGGTTTTGTTCCGGTTCCTTGCTGTGTTCCGTAGCCCAGGTTTTTGGCTGCCCCGGCTGAACCCGGTTTGACCGGATCCTTCGCAACTGTCTTCCCTGCTGTTTCCCCCGCTTTCTTCTCCGGCTCCTTCAGGATATAGCCATCCACGAAGGTGCCATCCTCCATGATTCCCCCCGCGCGGATGCGGCCATGCTCATCCGGCGTCTTCGCCGCGTAGAAAACGGGTTTTACCTTGAGCCTGACGCCATATTCCCCGGCAGACGGATCCTTGTGCAGGGTTCGTTTTTTGCTGACAATATCCTGATTCTTCATCTTTATCAACTTTCTGTCTGCGATATCCGTTTCATGACACATCTACGTTCCGTGACACATATATGTTCCATAACGCATCTACGTTCCATGGCGCATATATGATCCATGACGCATCTACATTCCATGACACACATATATTTCATGACGTGCATATATTCCATGACGCGGGCGTGTGCTTTGCTTCTGCCGGGTGCGGATGTTATTCTTCCATCAGCTTCCAGAACGGCAGGTTCCGGATGGCGGCCGGCGGCTCCGTCCCGATCTTGACGATGCTGTGGTGCTCCTGCAGCTGGCGGATTTCGTTGTAGAGATCCCTCCCCGCCGCGCTGCCGGGCTGCGTGCGGAATACAAATTCCACGTCGCTCTGCTTCAGATCGGCAACATTATGGACAACCCACGTGAGAATATACTTCGCGTAATCGTCATCACCCGCGTTGAAATGGCGCAGGAACTGGGTTGACAGAATCGTTCCGACACCAAATTCGCGGCCTTCCTTCAGTATTTTCTTCAGGGACGGGTATCCCTCGCTCATGAAGTGGTCTGCCTCATCCACGAGGATCATCTTCGTCAGCTCGCGGTATTTGCCGGAATGCCTGCTGGAACCTGCGGCGTGCATCTGCGCGTAGAACAAGTTCAGCGTCATCTCGACGACGAGCGACTGGATGTCCGGATCGTACCCGGAGAGGTCGATGACTACGACGCCGTCGAGCAGGGCGAACAGGGACTGTGTCTTCTCCGGATCTGGCTCAAAAATCTCAAAGTTCGCGAGTTTTTCCATCGCGGCCATGAGCGAATCACCCTTGCCGCCGTCTTCCAGCGCGGCGTAGCTCTCGTAGACCTGTGCGAAGGTCGGCGCAGTCCTGCTCCAGGTGGATGACTGATCCGGCAGAATTCCCATCAGCCGGTAGGCGTGCATGATGCTCTTGAACAGGGCGCTCTGCTGCTTCGGTCCGAGATGATAGGTGCGCGCGATCGTATCCTTGAAGGCGTTTCCTGTGTGGGACGGCAGAAGCGGGCGGAAAACACTGGACCGCGTGACTGCCAGTGGATTGAACGGCAGGTGATATGGCTTCAGCACCTTCGCCTGCGTAGCCTGCCGGAAGTCCCATTTGCTCTCGTTGTAGTCTCCCTTATAGTCAAAGATCAGGATGCCCAGCGGCCTGCCGGTATAGTTATTCGGCTGCTCGCGAACCAGCTGCGTAATCAGAGACTTCGCAAACTGCGTCTTTCCGGTTCCCATGGTGCCGATGATGCCGGTGTTTGTGTGGAACAGGCGGCTGGTGTCGTTCGGGCACCAGATGAGCGGCTGCTCGTCCTCAACAGCCGTGCCGAAGAATATCTCCATGGATGTGGGGTCGGACTCCTCTTCCGCAGGATCTGCGATGCCCTGGATGTCTGACGCGTTCATAGGATCTGTGGCGCCCTGGATGTCTGACACGTCCACAGGATCTGCAACGCCCTGGGTGTCTGACGCGTCCTGAGAATCCGCGGCGTCTTGGGTGTCTTCTTCGCTCAGGAGTTCTGCGCTATCTGAAGTTTCTCCTTCATCCAAAGGTTCTGCGGTGTCCATGAGTTCTGCGGCGTCTGAAGTTTCTTTTTCGCTCAGGGACTCTGCAGCGGCCAGGGATCCTGAAACACGCGAAAACTCTGAAGCATCCGGTGATTCAGAGAAATCTGAGTTTGTATTTCCCACTGCCAGACCGCTGCCTTCGGGTAACTTCTCCTCTACCAGCTCTGTGCGTCCTGTATCCCCGGATACCTGGCTCTCTTCTGACTCCAAGGATGCCGCAGCCTCTTCTGATTCCAGCGGCTCCGCGCCCGGAAGCGCCGCCCAGATCTCTGCGGGATCGGGCAGGGTCTGCCACGCAGGATCTTCTGTGCAGAACTGCAGGTACCGTTCAAGCGCAATCAGCGGCCTCTTGTTCTTATGCGCGTTCAGTTCGCAGAAATGGGAATTTCCCGCCAGCGCGGCGCAGATTTCCTGAAGCTTCTGCGGGCTGCGCACGGCAAAAAGTGTTCCCTCTGTCAGCCCTGCGGCTTCTGCTTCGCTGCTGCAGGTTTCCAGATAGACGGCCTCCAGCTGATCCATGCCCTTTCCGCTGCCTCTCTGACGGATCCAGGCTCCGAACGCGCTCCTGTTATCCTGAATCATCTGCCACGCTGCTGAAAAATTCATTGTCTTCTTCCTTTCCTGCTCTTACGATTTTTTTCTCAGAATATCATCCCAGAGTTCCTGATCCGACGGCACCGCGTCTACTCCATATGTTTGTGCCCAGGAGTCTGGCGGCTGCGGAGGCGTATAGATTCCGCCGAGTCCATCATGACCAGCACCCGGAATTAAACCTGGCACCCCGGCAGTATCCCCGCCGCCCGGAACGGTCATAGCCGGAATCCCTGCCTGCGGCGCAGAAGGCAGTCTGCTTTTCTCGACTGCCTTGACGGCAGCTTCGAACTGTCCCTCTGTGTATACCAGCTCCTGCGCGCGCAGTGCCTGCACCACCTGATTGAGGTCTCCGCCGTACTGGCTGAGTGCCCGCTCCTTCAGCTGAAGGCGCAGGATCGTTACGACCTGCTGCATTTCGCGGTAGCTGAGACCTTCACTGAGCTCTGCGAGACGCTGGAAAGACGGCTCTTTCTCCTGGCTCCCGGGTATGACAGATCTGCGCGGCATCTTGTTCTCAGGTGCCTCGAAGAAGGCCCGGCGCTCAGAATGGCCTGGCAGCTCCAGCGAAAACACCTGCAGATTCCGCAGATTTCCTGCTTTTACTGCCTGCCTGTCACACTCGACAATAAACACAATGATCTGGGCGGCTCTTGAAAGCGCTGCCCAGATATAATTCAGTTCTTCCCAGTATTCACTGTCTCCCTGCGGCTCGAACAGCAGGATGCACGGCGCCTCAGCAGCCTCCTCAATCAGTTTTTCAAAAAACACGGTCCGGCTCTCTTCCGGGATCATATGGAACAGCGCATGTGTGACGCGGTAAAACAGATACCCTTTCACCGCCGCGCTCCCGGCGAACGCTTCCACAAGCGTCCGTTTTCCCGTGCCTGCCTCACCGGTCAGACAGAAAGTTCTCTGCCTGGGGAGCATGAATATTTCATCCAGCTCCTTTTCCAGCAGCAGCCCGCCCAGAACCCCTTTCAAAAAGGCATTTCCGGGCAGCTTTTCCAGTCGCAGCGGAGGAATCGGCTGCAGTGTTCTCTGCAAAAACTGTTGTTCACTGATGGTTTTCATACGTTCAGCCCTGCTGCTCGCGCTGCTGCTTCTGCGCCGCCTCAAACGCGTCGAGTTCGCGGATGATCGCCTCCTTCGGCGACGGCGTGTAGCCGGCCTGCGTGGCGTCAAACAGCTCACGGGTCAGCACGTACGAGCCGCTCTTCATTGCATCGACAGCCGCGGTCTCGTCTCCGTACATCTCCAGCACATCGTTGAGCACAAGGTTTTTGATGCTGTCGCAGAGCCGCTCGATATCTCTGTAATTGTAGGTATCTGTGCAGGCAGCCATATCCGCATAGGTATAGCCTTCTTCCAGCTTCACCACCTTCTCGAACTTCAGCCGGAAGGCGTGCGTGCGCGCCTCTGCGTCCGGGAATGGCACGCGGATGACCTCTACGCGGTCCATCATCGCCGAGTCCACCTGTGTCGGGTAGTTCGTCGCGCCAATGAAAATGACCGGCTTGTCAGAAGAGTTGATCCGGTTGTACGCCGTCAGAAATGCCGTCGTCATATTGGAGGCCCAGACCGGCAGATCCCGGATCGACCGGTTCTTGCAGACGCCGTCGATCTCGTCGATAAAAATGATGCAGGGAGCGTTGTTTTCCGCCTCCTCAAACAGTCTGGCGATGATTTTTTCCGCGTCGCCGACGTATTTGCTGAGAATATCTGAGCCGTCGACGGACATATACTTGTAATCCTTCTCCATCAGCTCATGCGCGAACGCCTCAATGATGTACGTCTTGCCGCATCCGGGCGGTCCGATGAACAGGAAGGAGTGAAGCTGGCGCATCTTCATGTACTCGCGGATCTGCGTCAGACGTGTGTCGTGGATGCACTCCTTCAGCTGCGCCTTCAGGTCGTTCATACCTGCGACGGCCTCAAACGAGTGCATCGGGCTCTCCTTGAACCAGTTGCTGACCTGCTCGTCGCTGACCGCGCCCTGACCCTTGCTGCCGGAGGATGACGTGCCGGCGGCGGCCTTGTTACCTTCGGCTCCACTGTTCTTCTGCACTGCCTTGCTCTGCATGCGGGAATATGTCTCCGGGCTGACCACGCGGATGACCTCCTTCAGCCGCGCCTCAATTTCCTTCTGGCGCCGCTGGTGGAACTTCCGCTCCTCGCCGTCGCTGATCTCAGCCATCTCATACTGCAGCTTGACGGCCTCCTGCAGGTACCTGCCCTCGTCTGCGTTGTGCGCGCCCTGCTCCTGAAACGCGTCCTCTGCCTTCTGCAGATACGCGCGGCACAGGTTCTCCTTCCGCTGCATTGTCTCAATATAATCTCTACTCATAATCTCTCGCTCTGTTCCTTTTCTGGCAAAATCTCACATGAACCGGCAGACCTGTCGAAGTTCCGCTTGTCCGTTATTTAAAATAGACAATTGTGAAACTTCACTTTTCGATGCCCAGATTGCGCATTCCTTATTTACTTAAAAAATATCACTGTTCAGCAGATCCTTCAGGGCAATGTCGGACTCTTCTTCCATGCCGCCTTTGCCTCCGCTGCCGCCGAACACGTCACTGTCCATAAACGGCATCGGCGCGGATTCCAGCGTGAAGCGGGACTCGTTCAGGCAGCTCTCCAGACTCTCGCCCGCGATGTATTTGCCCGCCAGGCTGTCCCACTTGGAGCCGAGCCAGTCGTCCACCGCGCCCAGAGCCTCATCCGAAAAAATATCCTGCGGCGCCCTTTTGTCTTCGTATTCCTTGATCTTTGTCACCTGATTGCTCAGTGATTTTTTCGAGTAGCCGCCTCTTGCCTTCCGGCCGAGCCGGTTCACCACCTTCAGAGACTTGTTCAGGCTCTTCATGGATTTGTTCAGATCCAGCTCTGAGTCGATCTCGTTCAGATCCTTCAGCGCCTGGTTGCAGATCGTGATGGCGCAGAGCCCGGAGCTGATCTTCGATTCCGCCATCTCTTTTTCATGCGGGGTCGGGTTGTTCTGCAGCACCCTGCGCTCCATCTCCATCATGGTGCTGTATTTTTCCTTCAGCTTTCCCAGCTGAATTTTGGTGTCGAGAATCCGTTCTTCCGGTGAAGGTTTGTCGCTTTTTTTCTTAAAAAATCCCATTCTGCCACCCCTTTTATGAATACAAATCGCCGTCGTTCGTCAAAATCTGTCCCTCGGATTCCTGCTCCGCCAGAATCCGCTGCCGCTCTTCCTCCTGCTTCTGCCGCTGCCGCTCGCGGGCTGCCCTGTCGGCCTCCTCCTGCTTCTTTTTTTCATCCATCATCTTTTTGTATTTGATTTCTGCTTCAGCCACGCGCATTCTGGCATCGGGATCCTCCGCCAAAACCGCCTCGATCGCCAGATTGAAATCATCCGACACGCCGCGGAGCCTCTCCATCTGCTCCCGCTCGGCGAGCAGACGTCTCTTGAACTCCTGGTTCAGACGGGTGATCTCTGCAAGAGACTGCTGATCGATGCTGGATTCCCAGCTCTCCTGCTGCAGGATCAGGTCGTTGATCGCCGATTCTACCGCGCTGACGCGCTCCATCTCGTCGCCGATCAGCAGATCGATCTGGCGCTTCCGCTTGCTCAGATCGACGACCAGCATCATCTGGGACGCCATCAACTTCATGTCTCCGGTCAGCTGATCCTGGCTGCCGGGTGTGATCTTCTTCAGCTGCTCACGCGCGCCCGGGTGCTCGTCCAGCATCTTGTCCAGTTTCGCGTCTTCCTCGTCGAAGTGCAGCTCCACCTGACGCTTCTGATCCCGCTTGCGGTCTACGTCGCGCAGCATCTGGTCTTTTTCCAGCGACAGCATCGCCAGCTGCAGATACCGGCTCGTAAAATCCTCCCGCCGCTTCACAAGATCGGCTTCAATCGCGTTCTCCGGGATCGGATTTCTGGCGTTGAGCACCGCGAAGGAGACGCCCTGGAAGCATCGCATGATCGTCTTCTTGCTGCCGCTTTCCTTCATGGCGCGCTCCAGCACAGAAATGATGTCCGCCATATATTTATCGACGCCGGTCACATCAAAGGCAGTGGCGGAGGTGTTTTTCATATATCCTGAAATCGCCTGGAAATACCGCTTGATTTCCTCTACGTCCTCCGGTTCCATCTTCGCGCTGGGCGCAAAGGCGCCGGCCGCCTCGACTCTGGCGCGCAGATCCTCCATGCGGGCGCGGTCCCCGTCGATCTTTTTCTTGTCCATGCGCTCCAGCTCCGCCTTCGTCGGCTGTTTTTTCACGAACGACGCCATTTTTTCAAGCAGTCCCATGGTACCATCTCTCCTTGTGTAAAAATAGATATGATAGCTAACACTACTATTCTACACTTCTTTATTGTGTAAATCCACAATTAATCCTTCATTTTTCCTGTAATAATCAAGCTTTTTTATAGAAAACGCAACTGCTGATTGCGTTTACTTTATAATTGAAGACCCATCCGGACCAGCTCGTCTGCTGAGTAGTGCGGAATCACGCCCGGAAGACTCGCATTTTCCCCCGCAATCACGTAAAACAGGCTGTGATCCGGCGTGTACCCCAGGCAGTCGTGCACGCTTGTCCGGAGGTGACCAGAATCAAGATCCAGAACTGCCAGCTCATTCTCGCAGAGCACCCAGAGCTCTGACCCGCTGATCTCCCACTCTGCTGTACTGTCTTCCTGGTACCAGCCCGCGTATACCTGACTGACTTTTCCCGAAAAATCGATGGTCGGGATTTCCGCGGTTTCCGCAAGGGTATTCAGGTCGTACCGGTGAACGGTGCCGTCACGCTCAAGCGCAAACAGCTGCCCGTCTCTCACAAAAAGGTCCGACGGAGCATACGGCAGTCTGCCGGTGGTCCGGACAGAATCGCCCTGCCAGGAAGTGACCTGAATCTCGCCCTGGTCTGCTGAGCAGGCGGCAATCGTCCTGCCGTCCGCGCTGACATGTACATTCGCACTGACATCAAATGTAAACGGGCAGGAGATTACCTCGCCTGACTCCGGCGAGATGGACAGCCACAGGCTTCCGCGCGCCGCGCCGGGCTGCACTGTGGAGAGCAGCATCAGGACATGCGCGCCGTCTTCGCTCAGCAGCAGAGTTTCACATGTGCCTGCCTGATCTGCCGCCCGGACGATTTTTGCCTCGCCGGTCCGGATGTCATAGACAGACAGCCAGATTCGCTGGTTGTTGTAAAACGCGTACGCGACTTTGTTCCCCTGCATCCGGGACATGGCCAGAATCTGACTGCCGAAATTCTCCTGCATGCCCTCAAAGATGGAAGGCCGCTGCCTGCCGGCGCCGGTTTCCGCTGCTGCGGCCTGACTGTCACCGTCTGGCGCTGATGCCTCGTCGCTGTCCTCTGCTGCGGTTTTCTGCCTGCCACCGTCTGCTTCGGTCTGCTGGCCGCCGCCGTCTGGCGACACCGCCCGGCTCTCCATCGGCAGCTTCACATACTGCGCAGCGCCGTCTTCCACGTTCAGCAGCACCAGCTGCCACTGCTGCGCGCCGTTTTGCAGGTACTGATTTCCGAGAACGATTTGTTTTCCGTCCTCTGTCCGCCCCAGAAATGTGGTGGACGACTGATCCGGCTTTTCCCACTGCCAGACGCAGGTCTGTGTTTCATTGGAAAACCACGAGATATATGGTTTCTCCGCGGTTCCCTCATAGGTCTCGATCAGGATCCCGTCCGCATCCGCGAGGAGCGGCGCGCGCTGGTCGATGGTACTTTTCTCCGCGGCGCCGGCGTATACCTGCACATCCGGATTTCCACTGCCCAGCTGATACTGGATGATCCGGTCATCAGCCATCAGATACCACATCTGATGCCCGCAGTACGCGTCCTCCGCGGAAATCATGGAGACACACCGCCCGGAATCCACAAATCCCCGCACCACTTCCGCGGAGCCGTCCCGCAGGGATCCCGTGCCCAGAGCGCCATCCCGCAGGAAGCAGGAGACTGCGCCGACCGTGGAACTGTCTGTGTGACTGGCACTCCCGCTGTCTGAGGTATTGCCTGCGTGGCTGTCATCTCCGTTATTCGCGGTGCTGTCTGCGTGGCTGTCTTCTCCGTTATTTGCGGTGCTGCCTGCGCTGTCAGCAGATGTCGCGGTCATTTTGCCGCCCGTCCTGCCGAACAGGGCGAGAATCTCTGACGAAAAGCGAAAGGCCTGCTCTGTCATGCCGGTTTCCGGATCCAGAATACAGCAGTCCTCCGAGACGCAGAGAATCACCCGGCCGCCGTCTTCTCCCATACGGACGCCGCTCTCCAGCTGCCCCGTGTAGGAAAAATCCTGCTTCCAGATGGTTTTTCCCGTCTCTCCATCCACTTTTACAACTGTGATAATTCCCGTGGACCGGTGCTCTGTCACCGGCGAGGAAAGCGTCGTCCTTCCGGCAGTGTTGCGCACGTGACCCGTACCATCAGTATATCCTGTCAGATAAATCTGTCCCTCTCCTGTCACCAGAAGATTCTGTCCCTCCGTAAACGCCTGCTCCGGCTGTATGGTCCGGTATGTATTTGCCTCAATGTCCCAGCAGACCAGATTGGAAAAGTGGTACGCAAGACCGGAAATCCCCGCACAGAGCCACACCTGCGTGCCTTCCTGCGCAAAAACCGGCCGCGGAAGAAGCTTATCCGGGGCTGCCGCGCCATCCTGCGTCACACTATAGGAAGGGAGGAAGCGCTCGTGCCGGTTTTCCTGAGAAATCTGCGTTCCGAGGAGTTTCCGGGTGATTTTGTGCTCTTTTCCGGAAATAATGTAGGCAGCCTCTGCTGTCACTGCCAGAACATCGCCTTCTTCACTTCCCGGAACCAGCGCAATTCCCCTGATGGACTGCTCCTCCTCGTCGGGAAGCTTCACCTGCCAGCGCAGAGCGCCGTCCGAAAAGCCGATATCCGCAAGCACCAGACCGTCTCCTGCCAGAAAACCGTCCCCGCCGTCAGATATCGGAAACGCACACCTGGCCGGATCACGCGCCGACAGGAACGGACGCTCGCACAGCACATTTCCACTTTCCGCGTCCCACACTGTCAGCACCTTGTCTGTACACGCCGCCAGATACCTCCCGTCCGAAGATGTAAGAAACTGGCGCAGATCCTGTTCCTGCGCAAACGCCCGCATAGCGGAAATATGAAATGTCCCTTCCGGCACGTAGGCATCCAGCGACTCCTCCAGCGCATGCACAGCCTCCGGGATTTCCGGCCGGTCATCCCCGTCTTTCGGCAGAGCCTGAAGCGCCAGGCGGACCGCCTCGATCCGGTCCCCGCTCTCCAGCGCTTCCATGCTGTTTCTCGCCAGCAGACGAGACTGCTCTGTCTGCGTCTCCCGCAGCATCGCGCGGATCCGCAGATTGTTCCAGCTCAGGTAGCCTGTCACACAGGCAAATGCCGCCGCGGCGCAGGCCGCGATCCATCCGTTCCGCCGTGCCCGGTACTGCCGCTGCCGCTGCCGCAGATCATCGTAAGAACACCCGACCAGCGCCGCCGCCAGCCGCGGAAGCTCCTCCCGCTTCGCCGTTCTTGCCGGCAGCCTGTAATCGCAGGAAAGAACCTCCGCGCCCTCCGCGAGAAGCTCCGCCGGAATCACCTCGCCGGGCTCACCCTCGGCCAGCACCGTCAGAATCCTGTCCGTACCGTGCAGCTCACGGAACAGCCTGATTTCCTTTGCCACCCAGGCAGACTCCAGCGCGCGCGGGGAGCAGATAACGATCAGGAATTCTGACTGCTCCAGCGCGTCCCGGATCCGCTCGCTCAGATCACTGGTCAGCGCCAGCTCCTCCTTGTCGCGGAATATCCTTCCGATCTGCCGCCGCCCGGTCTCCTGCCTGATCTTCCGCGGAATCCGGAACCGCTCCAGCTGACGCTGAATCCGCGCCGCGATCCGCATATCCGGCCCGGCATGCGTATACGAAACAAACGCGGCATATTTGCAAGGCCTGTTCAATTCCATTCCTGCCTTCTCCAAGTCCATCCCAAATCCATCCATCTTTTCCCAAATTATTTACTGAATAAAATAAATATTCGTGTGTGAACGGATTGTATATAGAATACAGACTATCCGCACGAGGCTTAGTACTTCTTAATTGCGAAGGATCTGTAAAATGCTTCAAAATCAAACTGTCTGAGCCTGCGAGTTTTTGATTTTGAAGCATGCCTCTCTACAGAAGCAAGCAGATTTAGAAGTCCTTGCCGAGGAAGCCTGTCTGACTTCTTTATACAATTCATCCCCTCAAATCACTCCGGCTTTCACTCAACCCGGATGCAATTCCTGACCATAATCCGGTCACTCTCGATAAAATCTCTGTCCTTCCAGTCCGGATTCCTCTCCCGCATGATCTGGTTGTACTGTTCTTCTACATATTTCAGCCGGTTCCAGTCCACAATGCAGGGGTGCAGCTTCGCCAGATACAGCTGCTGGCGGGGATTTCCCTGCGCGATATACCGCCGCATCTGCTCAACCGTGGCCTGCCGCCAGCCCCTGCTGCACACGAAATAATTCCAGCGCACGTGCTCATCCCGCACTGCCTGCTCCTCATTTCCCGGTCTGTCCAGCCAGGCCTGCCACTGTCCCGCAAACGACCACAGAGACTGCAGATCTCCATACTGCTCTTTCTCGGAAAGATACAGGCCTGCGCGGAACAGCTTATAGATGGCTGAAATGGCTGACTGCATGCTTGCGTCCCGGTTGTAGCTTCTGGACCAGTAGTCCAGCCCGGCATCTGCCAGCTGGTTTCCGGCGTCTCCGTAATACGCGCAGTGCAGGCCGAACGCCTGCCGGTCCAGCTGGTTTTCCAGCAGCGCAGCGCGCGTCCAGAGCTGTCCGGGACTTCCAAAACAGGTGAGGTCATACTGATTGTACCATGAAAAGCCGATCCGCTCCCCAAGCACGGAGAAACGGGAGGCCTGCCTCGCCAGAAGGCTGCTGCGGACATGAACTGTGATCAGCGGACGTCTGGAGAAATCCATGCGGGTGAGCGTCTCGCGCAGCCGGATGCCGGTCTGCAGGCTTTCACGGTCGCTTTCCCCGTCGACAATATAATAATTCCAGAATCCCCTGCGTTTTGTCCAGCCGGGATCCCCTTCCTCTCTGCTTTCCAGCCGGTGAAAAAACTGTTCCTTTGACATCTCGAAAAACGCAATATCAACAGGCAGCTTTTCCGCCGCCTGCTCCTCAAACAGCGCCGGCGCGCGGTACCGCAGTTCTTCGCAGATCTGCTCTGCCCGCTCATCGATGACGGTCACAGACAGCGGATTTCCGGCCGTGTCTACAGGCCACACCGAGAGCATGTCGCAGATCAGCTGCGGCACAATTTTTCCTGCCCCGACGATCGCGATTGCCGTCTTCCTGCAGCGGGGCCGGAGCATCGGCAGAAACAGCGGCACATGTGTCAGAAGCCACCGCGAAGCGTCTTTTGCAGGGTCACACAGCGTGATCCTGAAGCACCGCTCTCTTTTAAATTCATGGGCGGCGTTACAGGAATCCACTACCTTCGCCGCAATTTCATCTCCCTCTGCGCACCTGACAAAAAAACGGCTTCTCTCGATCAGGCCGGTGTCATTGTCCTGGAGCGCCTTCTGGTTCATCCACCCAGTGATTTGCACGAGCTGCTCAAGATTTTTTTCTGTATCATCATCAAACAGGAGAAAAACGCACTGAGCGGGCAGTTTCTTTCCATCGAAACCGGATTCCGCACAAATACTCTCAGGGCTAAAGTCATTTGAACCATCGCCCAGACAGAGGCAGCTCCAGCTGCTGTCGAGAGACGAAAGAAATGTCTCAACGGCCTCATTTTCTCCGTTGTATACGCACAAATTGGACTGGTTTCCTGCCGGCTTATCGGACTTATCCTGTTTTTCTGGCGCCAGATCCCCCTGAACCGCTTCGCCACTTCTCGATCCGGCGTGCAGCGGGGCACTTTGACCCGCCGCCATCCGGGCGCCGTCCGTCTGCTGCATCCAGTAATACGCGGCGTCTTCATCACCGCCGCGGGCAGCGCGCTCATACCAGTACGCAGCTTCCTGTGCATTGCCGAGCGCATCCAGGCATCTGCCCAGCATCCGCTGGCAGACCGGATCCCCTGAACTGCGCGCTCCGTCCGCCCGGGCGTTCCAAAGTCCGTCCGCTTGCTGCGCGCTGATCTGGCCTCTCCGCACTCCGTCTGCTTGCTGCGCGCTGATTCGGCCTTTCCGCGCTCCGTCCGCGCCCTGCGCGCCCATCCGGTAGTATCTGGCTGCTTCCTCAATATTCTGGCGAATTCCCCACATGGAAGCCCCGTGGTAATGCAGATTGCCCATCTCGCGGGCGGCATCCGCCGACCCCGCTTCCAGGCTCTGCCGCAGAAAGCCGGCTGCCTTCTTCGCGTCGCCTTCCGCCGCCCAATGGCGGTACAGTGCCAGAGAAGCCGCCGGGTGTACGCCTGAGGCGCTCCGCTCGTTTGCCTCTTCGAAACTGGCAATGGCACTCACAAGATCCTTCCTGCAGCCAAGGCCGTTCTGCAGCATTCTCCCGATCTCATAGCAGGCGTTGGCGGCTTCCTCCCCGCCGGCGCGCAGCAGCTGCCGCCAGAGCTCTCTGGCTTCCCCGTAAAGACCTCTGGCCTCCAGATCATACGCGCTCTGCGCGAGTGTCTGCGGGGAATCATCATTCCGTTCTTCCGCAGGAAACAGCAGCGCAAAGCAGTTCTCCGCCTGCTCCTGCAGCAAAAGCGCGAGTACTGCGCGGGCAAATGCTTTCTCTGGTGCCTTTGCGCAGTACCAGCTGATCTCCGTCCGGTACCGGTTCTTCCTTTCTTCGTCCTGAAACGGAACGCAAAAATCATCCAGCAGCACGCTTTCCAGACGCTCTTGATCGAACTGCGGAAGCCCGTCTGCGTAAAGCAGCTGCTCCGCTTTCTTTTCGGTATCCCTGATCACCCGGACCGGCGCGTCCCGCAGCACATCTGCCATCGCCGCGCGGCGGGCCTTCGCGTTATTATATCCATTGTACAAAAACGCCAGAAAGGAATTCGGCTTTTGCGATCCGGAAGCCGCGGGACGTCCGCGGCCCGGCTTTTCGCCGCTTCTGCGGGCCGGCGCCGCGCAGGAAAGCAATTCCGCCGGAAAAAGCGCCTCAAATCTGGCCGCTGTCGTGCGGATATCCGCCTCCGGCCAGATGGCCGGGGCGGATGTATCCAAAAGCAAATGAAAGAATTCGGCGAGTGACGCGCCTGTTTCGTTGTAAACCATCATTGCCTCCCACTGTGTTTCTGTCTGTCGACGGATGTTCTCCGTTTATCGTCTGAAAATCAGGCCGTATCCCCCGTCTCCTTCCAGGACGAAGGAGTTTCCGCTGACCTCAATTACAGTATCTTCCCCCTCGAAGCTCAGCACATACGTGCTGTCGCCGGTTTTTTCCCAGTCTCCGTAGGCTGTCCCTTCGCCGCCTTCTCCGCGCATGACGAACGTTCCCGCCGCCTCGAATTTAATCGAGAATTCACTGATTCCGCCCAGCTCCTCTTCTGCCTCGTCAAATCCCATCACCTGGCCGTTTACAGACATTTCATCCGACTTCCAGGTTCCGAGGATCGGATCCTTTTTTGCGCAGCCTGTCAATGCCAGAACTGTCACGATCATCAGTACAAGGACCAGTGCTTCTCTAAATCTCCGTTTCATTCTGATTCCTCCATTCCTTTTTTCTGCTGCAGCAGCATAATTATGTTTCGCAAATCCCGTCCTGCCGCCGCAGCATAATTGTTTTTCACAAATCCTGCCCGGCCGCAAATAACATCTTATGCCGCATAGTCCAGATACACCTGGAAGGTGCGGGTCGCGTCGTCACAGTACCACTGGACATATTCGTAACCGTCGACCTGTCCGATTCCGTAAAGAATATCCCAGATCATTTCCATGTTGTTCTCTGTCAGCGCCCGGCAGGCTGCCTGATACGCCGCGTCATTGTCGAACCGGACCTCCAGCAGTGTCCTTCCCAGTCCGAACTGTGTCTGGAAAGCCCTGAAGACGCCGTCATATGTGAACGAGGACATCTTATAGCTGTTTCTCTCCCAGAAGCCGACCTCCTCATCGAACCAGCCGGTGCAGAAATCATACTCTGCGAGCGCCACATGCTCCGGCCCGTTCTTCTCCAGGTCTTCCTTCGTCACCAGGAAATTGTCATACGCGATGTACTCTTTGCCGTTTGCGTCAAACCGATCCGTATCATCCCATGTCAAATCAATGCAGTACGCCCACTCGCCGTTCAGCATGACGACGTTCCACGCGTTTGTCTCTCCGTAAGCCACTCTGCAGGGGACACCTGCGCAATAGCAGAGATAAGCAAATGCCTTTGAGTAGCCTGCGCTGACAGCCCTTCTGCAGACCAGCGCGCCGTAAATTTCCTTTCGGTAAGTACTCATCTGCAGCGAGTCGTAGGTGACTCTCCGGCACAGCTCATCATGAATGATCCGCACCTTATCCCTGTCCGAAGCCCCTGCGGGGATTTTTGACAGAATCTCCCTGACAGCTTCATCAATTTCCTGCTGCATGATATCATCTGCTTCATTATAATAGCTGAACACCTCCGCTGTCACGTCCTCGATCTGCCCGAAGAAATCTTCGTCCAGGGCAATCCCCGTGTCCTCACACGTTCCTCCTGCTTCTCCTGTTTCTCCGAGAAGACCAATGTTCTCTGCGAATTCTTCCGCCTGCTCAATCCCTTCACTGACCTCTGCCATCGCGTGGATCACTGTCTCCAGATACTCCTCCAGTTCTTCCGCAAAGGTCTTGCTTTCCTGTCCTTCTGCTGTCAGCTGCGCCTCTTCTGCCACGGTGTCAAATGCTGCCGCCTGTGTGTCGACATTCTTTGCCGCGTAAAGAATAAACGAAAAGATCAGGAATTCAATCACCCGGATTAACATTCTTTTTGCAATTCTCTTTGTCATGGCTTTTTCCTCCCGTATCACTGCTTCTTTCAGTTGCTGTTCATTTGCTTTTGTTCAGCACCCGCTGTGCTGTTTTCTATGATTGCAGTATAGGAGGAAAATATTTAACTGTTAATCCAGTCGAAATTAATATTAGCTATTTTAATTTTAATTATATATTATTTATTTAATTAATCAAGTCAAGGGCTTTTGCGGTACGAAGTGCCCGGAAGAAAAGCATCTCCCTGCCACAACAAAAAACGCCGCACGGAAGCATTGCGTAAATCAGCAACACCTCTGTACGACGTTTTTATAGTTTTTATAACAGGAAAACACTCCAAAACAGAGCACTTTCCAGCCATATTATCACGGAAAGGGTTTACAGCTCCACCCACACATTTCCGCCGCGGTGGCTCTTAACGCAGGCGGCGATAAACTTCTGGCCGCCGAGGCCGTCGTCAATGGTCGGAAACGTAAGGACTCCCGGCTCTTTTCCTTCTTTGACCAGCGCCAGCGCCTCGCAGTACTGACGGTAAATATTTCCGAAAGCCTCATAGTAGCCTTCGTGGTGGCCGGACGGCACGCGCGTCAGACGGTTGCTGGCATCCGTCATGTAGCTCCTGCCGGCGGAGAGATATTCCATGGTTCCGTTGCGTTTTGTATATTTCAGAAGATACGGCGTCTCATGATGCCACTCGAGAGAGCCTTCGCTTCCCATGACATAGATGTACGGACTGCACTCTTTTCCGATCGCAATCTGTGACGCCCACAGCTCCCCGGTGATCCCGTCGCCGAGGTCCAGCAGAACTGTCGCGTTGGTTTCCAGAGGAAGCGTCCGCGGATAGGTATCGAACATCGCCAGTACCCGCTTAATATGAAGCCCTGTGAACTGTACCAGCATCTGCTCTGCGTGCGTACCCAGATCTCCGATGCACAGCGATTCCCCGATCTTCTCGGGGTCAAAACGCCATCCGGCCATGTTTGTTTCATCCTGTCCGACCGATGAGATAACCCAGTCTTCCGGATGTGCCGTCTTTACATGAAGGATCTCGCCGACCGCACCTGCGCGGATCATCTCGCGCGCCTGCCTGATTGCGGCATATCCCGTGTACGCGTACGTCATCCCAAACAGGATCCCTTTTTCCTCTGAAATCCGCTTCAGTTCCTCCGCCTGTTCCAGATTCATGGCAAGCGGCTTGTCGCACATAACATGAATTCCGTGCTCCATGAAGCACTTCGCGATCTCATAATGGCTGACATTCGGCGTCACAATGCTGACAAAATCAATTCCGTCCTCGCGCGACGACTCCTGCTCTGCCATCTCCCGGTAGTTTGTATACACACGATTTTCATCCGGCAGGTGCCAGGCGCGCGCCGTCTCCAGATTTTTCTCCATGCTTCTGGAGAAGCATCCCGCGGCGAGCTGCGTCATATCATCCATCATTGCCGCATGGCGATGTACATCGCCGATGAAGGCGCCGTTCCCACCGCCAACCATACCGTATCTGAGCATAATCCCCATGACCTCCTGTGTGAAGCTCCTTGCTTGATGAATTCTTCTTTAATCCAGCACAACTCTTTCAACCGGCTCGACTTTTCCGCTCTTCTGAGAGCGCAGCGCAGCTTCCGCGATCAGCACCGCCTGCAGCCCTGCCATGCCGTCAACAGGCGACGGCCCGCGCCCGGCCACCGCTTCCGCAAACGCCTGCAGCTCTACGAAATACGCGTCTTTATACCGCTCCGGGAAATGCCATTTCACTTTCGAAGAGTGATACCCTTCCGCGTCAAAGAAACGGACATTGTTCTCTGTGACGTTTTCGTCAATCAGCATGCCCTTGCTGCCGAGCGCCTCGATGCGCTGGTCTTCACCGAAGGTAGCGCGTCTTGCCGTTTCCATAACAGCGAGCGTGCCATTTTCAAACCGCACGATTGCGTGGCCGCTGCCGACATCGCCATATTCTGTGATTTCAGGGTCGCAGACCGAGGTGCCTGTCGCAAACACTTCAACTGCCTCACTCTGCGTCACATATCTTGCCATGTCGAAGTCATGAATCATGAAATCAACCCAGATGCCGCCTGCGGTTTTGATATAATCCATTGAAGGCGGCTCCGGATCACGGTCTGTGATCTTCAGTACCTCCAGATCACCGATTTTGCCTGCATGCACCGCCTCTGCAAGCGCGCGGTGATGCACATCAAAACGCCGCATGAAACCAACCTGAAGGATCACGCCTGCCTCTTTCACTGCCTTCAACGCTTCGACAATGCGGCTTACATCATGGTCGATCGGCTTCTCGCAGAAAATATCCTTCCCGGCTGCCGCCGCGCGGATAATGAACTCTGCATGTGTGTCTGTAACCGACGCAATCAGAACAGCGTCAACATTCTCATCCGAAAACACATCTTCCGGATCCGTTGAGCAAACAGGAACGCCGCAGGCATGCGCGCGCTTTTCGGATTCTTCTGTCAGAAACGGATCCACGCCCCTGACAATTTCATATTCCTGCATTGTGCTGATGTTCTTAGCATGCATCAGACCGATTCTTCCCAGACCCAGTATACCTATTCTAATCTTACTCATTTTTATGAATGCCCCTTTCCCGGCTGCTTCTTTCACTAAACAAATTAATTAATAACTGAATAACTCATTTATTGCAGGGTTCTCCGTTTGGGTAAACAATTACTCTGCACGCCTTTTTTTCACGCAGCAACTGAATCGCGTCATTGATCTCTCCCAACCCGACCCTGTGCGATATGAAAGATCTCAGATCAATTCCTGCCTTGATCAGTCCAATCGACGCAGGAAAATCTTTTCCATGCGCACCAATGACACTGATTTCACGGTCTGTCCAATATCCGGGAGAAACTTCAGACAACGCGTTGTTATCCAGGCCAAACAGCAGGATCCGCCCGCGGCTGTTCACAAGCCGTGACGCTTCTGTCAATACAGAACCCCGTCCTACCGCATCGATTGCAATATCAGCGAGACCTCCCCAGATATCCATAAGTCGATCATAAACAAACCCGCTCTCACTGTCAAACACATATTCCGCGCCGCATTTTTTTGCTTCTTCAATACGCGCTGCCCCTTTTGCCACCACAATATATTCCTGAATTCCGTATGCCTGCAGCGCTTTAATATAAGTAAGTCCGATCGGACCTGCTCCATAAAGCAGTACGCGATCCGTCGGCGCAATTCTGATCATCCCGAGTGAATACATGACGCAGGCGAGCGGTTCTGTCTGCGCGGCAATATCCGGATCTACATCGTCAGGCAATGAATAAATCTGTGATGATTCTACCAGCGCATATTGCGCGAAACCTCCGTCACATGTCATACCATAATGTCTGGGTGTCACACACAGATTTCGCATATCATGCTTACATTCCCAGCACGTTCCACAGGGCATGCAAGGGTTAACCGCCACAAAATCCCCTATCGAAAAATCAGTTACTCCCTCACCCTTATCAACAATTTCTCCAAAAAACTCGTGTCCCAGAATTATGTTTTTTTCCACCACCTGCCCCGGCGGCACATGCAGCGCATGCAGATCACTCCCGCAAATGCTCGCGGCAAGAACCTTCAGCAAAACCTGATCCGGTTTCCCTATTTTCGGAATATCTGTCTGCGACACTTCCAGAACACCATCGCCACGAAATATGGCTGCCTGCATTTGTTTCATCTTTGCTTCTCTCCTCAGTCAATTTTTTCCGGCGCCTGTAGAATCCGTGATTTCCGAGAGTTTCACGGGACGCCCCTCCCTCAGGGAGATGCCCGCCGCAATCGCAGCTTTGACAGAGACCAGCCCGTCATAACCCGTCACCTGGATCTCCGTATCATGCAGGGCACTGTCGACAAACGCCTTTTCTTCCTCAATAAATGCTTGTGTATAGCGCTCCAGAAAGAACCACTTCGGCTTTGATGAGGTGACGCCCTCTGCCGTACTGATCAATGCCTTGTGGTTGAGTATATTGGTGTCCTGAACGCAGCCCTCTTTACAATGCACTTCTACACGCTGGTCATAACCATACGGCGCCGTGCGGCATCCATCAGCCACGCCGATCGCGCCATTCGCAAATTTCATGGTTACAATGGCCGTGTCAATATCATCATAATCTGCGTATCGCGGATCTGTCAGAACCGCACCGATCACATTGATCTCTTCAATATCGCTGCCGATGATGTACCTGGCCATATCAAAATCGTGAATCATCATATCAAAAAACAATCCGCCGGAATTTTTGACATATTCCATAGTCGGACCAATCGAATCCCGCGATGTGATCTTTACTATATAGGGTCTTCCGAGTTCTCCCGAAGCAACCACCTCATGAACTTTCCTGTGGCTCGGATCAAATCTGCGGTTAAACCCGATCTGAAGCTTTACCCCCGCTTTCTCGACTGCAGCCAATGCCGCCAAAATGCCGGGAATGTCCGTGTGAATCGGCTTTTCGCAGAAAATGTCTTTTCCGGCTTCAGCCGCCTTTATGATATATTCCGAGTGTGTGTTTGCAGAAGAACAGATAAATACAGCCTCAACCTTTTCCGAGGCAATTAACTCATTCGGATCGTTTGTCGTTTCTGGGATCCCGGCTGAATTTGCCCAGGCTGCCATTTCGTCATTCATAAACAAATCTGCTGCCAGCACAATTTTCGCCTCCGGTACACTGTTGTGAATGTTCTCTGCGTGGAGTCTTCCCAGACGCCCGCATCCGATCAGACCGATTTTTAAAATCTTATTCATTTGCATTCTCCTTTAATATGTCTGGACACTTAATGATAGCCTCGGAATAGTATCTGGCCAGGCGGGAATATTTATTCTGCGGCCGCCAGTTTTGCCCTGGCTTCCATTCTTGTTCTTACAACATCGATAAATACTGCGATAATGATAACCAGTCCGATCACTACATACTGAATATCGCTGGCGGCATTCAGCAGAGTCAGTCCATTACGAATCGTTGAGATAATCAACGCGCCGATCAGCGTTCCCCAGATTGTTCCCTTGCCGCCGCTGAACGAAGCGCCGCCGATGATACACGCAGCGATCGCATCTGTATCATAAGGAGAAATTGCTGATGCCGGATTGGCCACGCCGGTTCTTCCGATGATGACCAGTCCTGCGATTGAGCACATAAAACCGCATATCGTATATACAATTGTAAGAACCCGGTCAGAATTGATGCCAGAGAGCCTTGCGGCTTCCGGGTTTCCTCCAATACAGTATATCAGTTTTCCGAAAGTAATGTTATTCAGCAAAATGTGGAAAATTACAAAAATAATGATCATCGTAACAAAACAGATCGGAATTCCCGAGAATTTTCCCGCCTTAAACAGATTTGCATTGCCCAGCCAGATGACACCATCCGGGAAATTGTTGATTGCTTTTGTATTGACAACAAGAAGTGCCAGTCCGCACAACACATTTTTCATACCAAGCGTAGAGACAAACGGATGCGGCAGATGCAGCTTGGTCAGAAGCAAACCGTTGACAAGACCGACGAGAATACCTGTGATAAAACAAGCCAGAATCAGGACAAACGAATTTGTGATATTCATTTTCGTCATCAGCATTCCCATCACGCAGGAACATAGAATCGCGTTTGCGCCTACCGAAAGATCGATTCCGGCAGTGATCAGGACAATCAGCATACCGGCGGAAATCAAACCGTTAACCGCAGTCTGCCGAAGAATATTCATCATATTATTAACTGTCAGGAAATTTTCACTGGCGATCGTCAGAATGATAAACAGTACAATCAGCGCAAGCAATGGCGCTACTTTTGAAATAACTCTTTTAAATGCAGACTGCTTTTTCATGAAATTGTACCTCCCCATGCAGCTTTCATAATTGCTTCCTGATTAAACGCTTCTTCAGATGCCGAAACTTCTCCCATGATTCTCCCTTCCCGCATGACGATCACGCGGTCGCTCATTCCGAGTATCTCAGGCAGCTCCGATGAGACCATGATGATACATTTTCCCGCTTTTTTCAGCCGGTTCATCAGCTGATATACTTCAACCTTTGCGCCGACGTCAATGCCGCGTGTCGGTTCATCGAAAATATAGATGTCCGCATCTGAATTAATCCATTTTCCGATTACAACTTTCTGCTGGTTTCCTCCTGAGAGCTGCGAGACAGCTTCGTGAATATCTGAAATTTTTATACTTAAATCATCGACATTTCTTCTGCTGTATTCCTCAACTTTATTTTTGTCATACCAGATTCCTCTGGAAAAGCCAGTGATATTGGCAAGCGCCATATTTAAATCAACGCCCAGGCTCAGAACCAGACCCTGACCTTTTCTGTCTTCTGTCAAAAACGCAATCTTATGACGGACCGCATCCTTCGGCGAACGAATTTTCACCTGTTTGCCATTGACATATACGTTCCCTTCTACATTCGGGTCTGCTCCGAATAACGCGCGCATCGTTTCGGTTCTGCCCGCGCCGACAAGTCCTGCAAATCCCAGAATTTCTCCGTTGTAAGCAGAAAAACTGACATCCTTTACGACGCCCTTACGAGCCAGATGCTCTACGCGCAGAGCTTCCTCTCCCCGCTCTGTCTCAATACGAGGAAACTGGTTCGTCAGTGTACGTCCCACCATGGCTGCGATCAGCTTATCGTTATCCATTTTTTCTATGTCTTCTGTCAGGACATGTTCTCCGTCACGCATAACTGTAACTCTGTCGCACAGCTCAAACAATTCCTCGAGCTTATGAGAAACAAATAGCACAGCAATACCGCGCGCTTTGAGTTCCCGGACTGTTTTCATCAGCTGCCCGACCTCTTTCTCGCCCAGACTGGAAGTCGGTTCATCCATAATAATCAGACGGGCATCCGAGAGCAGCGCCTTCGCGATTTCGACCATCTGCTGTATCCCCATACCATATGTGCCGCACTTTTTATGAACATCAACATCCTGTCCCAGAGACAGCATCAGTTCATGTGCTTCCCTGTGCATTCTCGCGTTATCTAACAGAATGCTGTTTTTTTTCGTAATTGTCTGGTTTATATAAATATTGTCTGTCACGGAAATCTGATTAACAATATTCAATTCCTGATAGACACATGCAATACCGGCACCCTTCGAGTCATTCGGGGTGCGGAAACGCATCTGTTTTCCATTTACAAAGATTTTTCCATCCGTTGGTTCATGAACTCCAGTCAGCACTTTTATAAGCGTGGATTTACCGGCGCCATTTTCCCCAATCAGCCCGTGGATTTCGCCCGGGCGAATCTGCAGGTTCATATTTTTTAGAGCGACAACACCCGGAAATCGTTTTGTAATTTGCTTCAATTCGACAATATACTCATCCATACCCAATTCTCTCTCGCTGCGAATAAAACGTGGAGCACTCCGCACAAAGCAGTCCCCTGCCGGAGCACTCCGCGCCGTTTTTTCAGATGCTGCAGCACTGAAGTCATTTCAGATCCAGCTGCATTTTTTGCTTATCAGTTCTGTTCCTGAATCGCAATCAATCTTTTAGATTTGCTCAAAACCTGTTTCATTATTCTCCAAGCATTTCTTTGAGGCTTGCAAGATATTCATCCGCATTATCTGCAGTGATAATTTCACAGCCGGTGTCAACAACTTCATCGATGGATTCACCCTGAGCGGCTTTTACTGCATTTTCAATGCTCTGATAGCCCATCTTGTACGGAGACTGAGCGGCAGTCGCGTCGACATCGCCGGCTACGATATTCTCGACACCAGACTGAATACCGTCAAATCCCATAATATAGCAGTCATCAATCCCCGCCTGATTCAGCGCTTTGAAAACGCCTGAAGCCATGTCATCATTTCCGCAGAGTACAATATCAACGTCGTTGTTAAGCGTTGTGATAATGTTTTCCATCTTCTCTGTTGCTTTATCAGCTGTCCAGTCCGCATTCTGGATGGCCTTAGCTTCAATTCCGGCTTCAGACAGAGCCTTCTCAAATCCCGCCTGGCGCTGCTCACTGGTTGTATTACCCTGTACGCCTGCAATAATAACGACATTTTCTTTTTCTGCGGCATTCTCCAACGCAAACTTTCCAGCCTCATACGCAGCGTCTTCATTGCCGGTTCCGATATACTCTGTCTTCAGAGAATAATCTGCGTCAGTATCTACGAAAATAACAGGCATTCCCGGATCTCCGAGCACTGTTTCAATAGAATCTGGCTGCAACGGAGCAATGACGATCGCGTCATATTTTCCAGAAGATACATAATTCTCGATCTCGCTGTTCTGTTCATCATAAGACGTTTCAGAGGGCGGTCCTACAATATCAACTGTCACGCCAAGGTCAGCAGCAGCAGCTTCGCAGCCTGCTGTTACATAGCCCCAGTACTCACTTGAAGAAGTTTTCAGAATCACTCCAACCGCAACATCGCCGGATGCTGCCGCCTCTGATCCTGATGAAGCAGAGGCCTCTGTCTCAGCAGCAGAAGAAGCTGAAGAAGCCTCTGTATTTGAGGAGGATGATGTAGAACTGCCGCCACAGCCGGCAATACTCAGTGTTAACATAGCTGCCATCAATACTGTCATTTGTTTTTTCATTTGCATTCTCCTTTTCAATATAATATTGGGATACGATAGCCGCCAAGCACCTATTTGTCATGAATAATAATGACCTTTTTGTGCGTTATGCCGCTCCATCGGTGCTTATTTGTCATGAATAATCATGATCTTTCATTCTTATGTGCTTGTTCTCTCGACTTTCAAACCAATAATACCCTATTTTGTATTGCTTTTGCAACATCATTCTGTTGCTTTTATCGAATTTTGTTGAATATATACTGTTTTTATTTTTTATTTATTATGTTTTATCGCATATAATCGTCACATTAAACAATACCTATTTCCCCCTGCCCTTGCACCAAGGCCTTTAAAATGTATGTTTATTGTGTTTTTCAGGCAGTGGAAACCTGTCAAATCGCAGAATTCATTATTCTTTTGTTGTGAATTCATTATTCTTTTCATTGCTATTATTGTGTTTTTCAAGTATAATAACTACATCTTTTTGAGATTACTAAAAGGAAGAATGCAGACATGTTTAAATATATGGAGATTGTAAATTGGGTCAGAGAACAGATTAATACCGGCGCGCTGCAGACAGACAGCAAGCTGCCTACAGAGAACGAGATGATCCGGCAGTTTAACGTGAGCAGGCAGTCTGTCAGACGCGCGATACAGGAACTGGAAAATGAGGGGCTGCTCCGGACTGTCCAGGGAAGCGGCACCTATATCCAGGGTCCTGCCGCGCCACATTCCAACAAGATTGCTCTTGCCTTGACAAATTACGAGGGACAGGTCTTTCCGTCAAAGGTCCGGGGAATCAACAGAATTCTTGAACAGAATGGTTATATCAGCAATCTTTTTGTCATGGACGATTCCGTCAGCAAAGAGAATCAGATTCTCGAAACACTGCTGCAGGATCATTACGCAGGCCTTCTGCTGGACGGGACGCAGAGCCTTCTTCCCCGCACGGATGAAGCTCTGCTTCGTTCTGTTATAAACAGCATCCCCTGCATTATGGTCGACTCCGTATATCCGGGGTTCGGCCTTCCCTCTGTCATGATTGATGATGATGCCGGCGGGTATCTCGCAACAAAATACCTGATTGAGAACGGACACAGGCAGATCGCCTATGTAGGACGGATCGATTATATTCAAAGTATAAACCGCTACAAAGGATATACCCGCGCTCTGCGCGAGCGCGGGCTTTCATTTAACGACGAAAATGTTTTTTTCTATATCTATACGCAAAAAAGCTTCATATATGACGGTTCAATGGGAGAACAGCTGCTGCAGACGCTGCGGCGCTGCACTGCAGTTTTCTGCTTCAATGATGACCTTGCGCGGAATATTATCGGATTCTTAAACCAGAACGGCATCCGTGTACCGGAAGACATCTCTATCGTCGGATACGATAATATGCCTGTTCCCGGATATCCGCTGGATCTCACATCCATCATTCATCCCAGGGAGAAGCTGGGGGAGAAGGCTGCCAAAAACCTTCTGCGCCTCATTCAGGATCCGCATTTTGACGCTTCTTACCTGTTTACGCCGCAGCTTTATATTGGAAATTCCGTTATCCCACGATAAGATCTGTCACCGGCTGGAAGTCGCTGTCCAGGCCGATGTAAATCATGCCTTCATCTGAGTCCACAGGAATGGTATAGCTGCCATTTTCCGTCGCGACGAGCATGCTTCCGCCGCCCTCGATATCCTGCGGGTCGACCTCTGTATAAAGCATCGCAAAATGCATGGCGTCTTTCACGTCCTCAAGCTTTGCGAGCTCGGGCGCGAGCGTCTCCATGTAGAAATCCAGCGTCAGCTTGCTCATCCACTTTTCATCCTCGCTCGCGAACGAAGCGTCCAGCGAAGACGGATACGCGTATTTTTCATCGATATCCTTCTTAAAAGATTCCGGAACGGACGCCGCCAGGCAGGAGGCCTCGTTGATTGAATCGCTGAAGGCTGTCCTCCAGTACTCATGCACTTTGCCGAAGATGTCGCTGCCGGCATATTTATCCATATACTGGGAAAACAGATAGACCGCGCCGTACGCGCCGATATACGGATCATCATCCGTTCCGAAATCATACAGCGACTGGCCTTTCCGGAAGTTGTCGCTCAGATACATCGCCTCATTGTAACCGTTTTCTTCCTTGATGCCAGGATATACGATTTCTTCCGCGTACGCGGACATCGCCTCGTTCAGCCAGCTGCGCATAACCGGCGCCCCTGCGTAGTAGAAGTATTCCGAGCCGCAGATCTGATGCTGGAACTCATGTGCCAGTGTGGATTTTACAAACGCGGGCCTCACGGGGACCATGTCCGAATTGACGTTGATAATCGCGTGATCCGTATTGAGGCCGTACATCGTCTTCTGGACATCCGACACCTCTGTTCCGGCGAAATTGTCATACAGGTAGAAAAATCCGCCCAGTGACTGCTGCATCGGATAGAACAGCATGTTGACTTTGCCGCCGTTTTCCGTGAAGCGCGCCGGTCCGAATGTATCGACGTCCTTCTGGTAGATCACCTCGTCAAACTCTTTTCCGAATTCCTCGGCGTCCGCCTCTGTGATGGATCCTGCCTGGGACCAGATATAGCAGTGCTCACCGGCGTATATGCAGTCGAACGTCTCCAGCGCGCGGATATTCATGCCGCCCGGGAAGCAGTAGAAATCATGCGAGTCGCCGACCTTGTAGACCGGGTCGAGTCCGCCGGCCTTCGCGCCCTCGCGGTTCATCTCGTTCAGGTCAATCTGCTGCTCCAGATCTCTCTGCGAGAACATCGTCTGCGCCTCAAATCCGCTGTCCAGCTCGCCCGCGCGGTTCATACCGGTGATAATCTGCGAGCTGAGGTCGCCCGTGTTCAGCAGGTTGCTGGTGCTCACGACCTCATCATTCTCGTCATAGAGCTTCGGGTTGTAGATCAGGACAAAGCTCGCGTCGCTGATCGTGGCTCCAATGCCGGAGCTGCCCGCACCTGAGGACAGCACGCCGGAAGCATCTACTTCATCCAGTCCGCCCTCTGCGTCCGATACGCTCTGCAGGGCGTCGACCTCATCCGTCTTTGAGAGGGAAGACGCCGCTGTGTCTGCCGCATCCTCCGCCGCGGAAACCGCTGAAGACGCCGCTTCCTCCGCTGCTTCCTCCGCCGCAGATATTGCCGACGAGGCTGCTTCCTCCGCCGCATCCCCGGCTGCGGATACTGCCGATGACACAGCCTGCTCCGCCTGCGATGAGCCAGAAGCACTGCCGGCCTGCTGTCCGCCGCAGCCCGCCATCATACCCGCAGAAAGCGCGAGCGTCAGTATTGCTGCTATCCACTTCTTTTTCATATGCCTCTCCTTCTTCTGTCCGATTTTTGAGTCACTTTTTAAATTACAGGGAATCATAGTTCCTGACTGCGGATCACTCCGTACTTCTTTCTCTGCGCAGTTCCGCGATCCGCCTGAGGAACAATCTTCAGCAGGATTTTGACAAGTGCCTCAAAACCATGTTAAAGATTGAACTTTCTGACTTCTATGATACAATAACTATAATCATATTGGCAACAATTCAATCGTTCTTTCTGCAGAAATTGTCGTTTAAAAGCAGGCAGACACGGGCTGTCAGCCAGAACAGGAGGCTCACATGAATCAACAAAAACGCACCGGAAAACCATTTCGCAGTCCCGGCAGACCCTTGCTGCTTCTGCTGCTCTTATTTGCTGCTCTGGCTTTTCTTTCAGTCCGGACCGGCACCGTTCACGCGGCCACCAGCTATCAGCTGTACGGGGATGCTGTTGAGAACAAGGACGGTTCCATCACGCTCACCCCTCCGGAATACTGGAAATCCGGCAGCATCTGGTTCAGCAATAGCTTCCCCGCCACAGACGGAATGACGGTGACCTTTCAGTACAAAATTACAGAGGGAGAGGATGCTTCCCTTGGATACGCGGACGGTATCGTGCTGAATTTTGCCACGACCGAGGGAGTCGGCGCCGGTGGCCAGGATCTCGGATTCGTCGGAGGCGACGCATACGGCGTGGAACTGGATTCCTACCAGAACGGGAATGATCCGGAAAAGCCGCATGTGGCAATCATCAAAGAGACGGTCAGCAATCATCTGGCCGTACAGGAGTATCCGGATGTCATCACAGCGAAGTGGCGCCCGGTCAAGGTAGTCTACAAAAAGAAAACCCTGTCCGTCTACGTCGACAATAAGCTGATCGTCAAACAGGACGGTATCGAACTGGCAGAACAGCTCTACGTCGGCGTCTCCGCCGCCACCGGCGACGGCTATTCCCGCCAGATGATCCGCCAGCTGAATATTAAGGGCGTCAAGGGCGGCGATCCGGTTGAATATACCATCGATGATAAGCCCACGCCGCGCCCGCCGGAAGAAATCACGCCCGATAATCCCGTTCCGGCAAAGGAAGTGAACAAGGTTCTGAAAAAGCGCAGCAGCGAAAAGGACACAAAGAGCTCCTCCTTCAGCCTCCTGCGCGCAAAAGGAAAGCCGCTTTCCAACAGCGCCGTGAAGCTCTCCTGGCACAAAATCAAAGCCGCGAAGAAATACGTCGTCTACGGCGCGCGGTGCAACCGCGAGAAAAAATACAAGTTCCGGAAGCTCGGCACGACGACAGGACTGTCCTTCACGCAGAAAAATCTGCGCAAGGGCACGTATTACAAATACATCATCGTCGCCGTCCGGGGAAGCAAGGCCGTCGCAACCTCCAAGCTGGTACATGTCGCCACCAACGGCGGGAAATACAGCAACCCCACCGGCATTGCCATAAGCAGAACATCCCTCACACTTAGTAAGGGAAAGACAAAATATCTCTCGGCTGTCCAGCTTTTTGGCGGCAAGAAGGTGCGGATTCACAGAGACGCGGCCTACGAGTCCAGCGACATCCGGATCGCGACCGTCAACAAAAACGGCCGGATCAAGGCACTCAAGAAGGGCACCTGCTATATCTACGCATACGCGCAAAACGGTCTGGCAAAGCGGACGAAGGTTACGGTGAAGTGAATACCCCGCCGCAAGTACCGGGGCATGGTAAGAACAAAGTCCGCATAAAGCCGGTGCAACTTAGGGATTTTATAATCCTTGAAAAACGGCATAGTCGTGAAGTGCGGCTATGCCGTTTCTTCGTCTTTATGAGGCTGCGGTGGCATAAACTCACCGATGCAGTTCCATACGATGCGCATCTTCTGCACCTTGCGCCCGTTTATCCGCTCCGGCTTGAAAATCTCGATGCGCTCCACAAATTTCCGAATGATCTCCGGCGTCAATTCTGAGATGTCCGTGTACCTGCGTACCAGAGTTAGAAAACGGTCAACATTCACACTGCTTTCCTGTTGCGAGGCGATCATACTCCGAAGCTCCGGCACACGACATCCATGTGGCTGAACACCGATACAAAATCCGTAAAGGCCGCGCGATTCGTAGAATCACCCCGGAGGCCGTTTGGCTGATACGGCACCTTGGTGGTATCCCCGTTTCGCTGCTCGTATCTCCAGAGGCAGAACGCGCCTCGTTCCTTCAATTCCTGTGGCAATTTTTCATACATGTCTGGTTCCTTCCTTTCCGAGGGAGTTTCGCTTCTCACACTTACCACTGGAGATGAGCCATCCGGTTTGACGAACGATTTCTGAAAAAATTTGATTCCCTTCATCTGGTAGCCTCGGCAAAGCGTGCAATCTGACGGTTTTCAAAAGTTTTTCTTCCTCTACTCCCATGCCAAAAAATCACCCCCTCCCCGAAAGATGAAATGCGGGCATGAAAAAAGCCTCCGGAAATCTCCGAAGGCAGTAGATTTATTCACATTTTCGTGATATACTGGATTGTAATGAACTGAACAATCGATTCTGATAAGGAGGGCGTTATGGCCGTAACTTA
>JAFVEX010000189.1 GCA_017475785.1 Eubacterium sp.
GCTCATAGCCGAGCATACCTGCGGCTTCTATAATATACTGTATGTCCTCCTGAAAAATCAAGTTCTCGCTGTTTTGCGTACTGTGATAAAGCAGAACGTCCCTGAACCACATCAGGACAAAGCTCAGTACCTCGTCCCGCCGCCCCGCGTCTATATCCGACGCAAACTCGCTGATCCGCACCGCGTCCGCCCGGTTCAGGTGCGCCAGGAAGTCCACCGTCCGGTCCCGAAGCTCCAGGAATTCCTTGTCATCCGTAAGAAGAAGCGCCTGCCCGGGATTGCCGCCCGCAAAACGCGCCAGGATCATCGCCTGATCCTCCTTGAGCTCTTTCTCCCGCTGAAGAAAACGCGCGATCTGTGCCTCCTCAACTGCCCGGGTCTGCAGCACAACGCACCGGCTCAGTATAGTCGGCAAAAAAGCGGACAGCCCGTTCGCTATCAAAATAATGACCGCATACTCCGGCGGCTCCTCCAGCGTCTTGAGCAGCGCATTCTGCGCGGGAACAGTCAATTTCTCCGCATCAGGAACAATATATACCTTCCTTGCATTGGAATAAGGCTTGATCTGCAGGTCCGCGCGCATCCTCCGGATCTCGCCCACGCCGATGCTGTTCGGCTTCTCGTGACTGACCGTAATAATGTCCGGCTGGTTGCCGCTCTGTGCCTGAATGCAGGAAAGGCACCTGCCGCAGGGCTCCAAAAGCTTCCTTTTGCGCATGCGGGGCGCGGGCTGCCTGGCTGCTCCGGCCGCACTTTTCCCTCCCGTCCCGGTTATCCCGGAGGCGGGCTGTTCCGGCTCCTCCGTCTCCTCTTCCTGCAGGTCCTCGCACTGGAGCGCGGCTGCAAAAATCGACGCAATAGTTTTCCGCCCCGACCCCGCATCTCCGCTCAGGATATAGGCATGGGAAATACTGCCCGTTCTCAGGGCATTATACAGATGCTCTATAATGGCCTTCTGGCCGATTATATCTGAAAATTTCCTCATTCCTTCTCCCCGGACCGTGTATTATCGACCGCTGTTCCGCTGATCCGCGGCTTCTCCGCGGCAACTCACCGACTGTTGACGCAAACCTTTCCGCGCTCACATCATCTCAGCAAGGTACTCCTCGATCTCCTGCCTGCACCGCTGCAGGTCATCATTCTGAAACCGCTTCGTAATTCCCGCCTCCGCGATCTTCTCCTCTGAGAAGTCCTCGCAGTCGGC
Organism: Eubacterium sp.; assembly: GCA_017475785.1. The sequence continues at coordinate 1,205 of JAFVEX010000189.1, forward strand.
CAGGAAACGGCGGCAGAGCTCGCGATATTTTGGCATCTTCTCGGAGCGCTCGCGGTCAAGGGCCCTCTGCAGGCGCTCGCCGTCCTCCACTTCGAGATAAACGGGCACCACCTTGTCCGCCCCGTAATAGGCGCGCAGCGCAAGGTAGGACTCCAGCGTCCCGATCATCAGCGTGCTCCGGCGAGCCAGGTCGATCTGCCCGTCATCCGCCGTAAAGTAATACCACGGCCCGTGCACCGTCTCATAACAGCGCGACTCGATGACCTTGCCTGCCCGCTCCAGCGCCCGAAACTCCTCCACGCTGTAGAAATGATATTCCCGCCCGTCCTGCTCGCCGGCCCGGATCGGCCTCGTCGTACAGGGAACGAGGCGCTCAAAAGGAAGCGCCCCGTCACTCAGCAATTCTCTGTATATAGTATCTTTCCCGGTGCCGCTCTTGCCCATCAGGCAAAATATCCTGTGCCTCCCGGTTTCCTCCTGGTTTACCATACTTCGATCACTCTCGTCATTCTGTCCCGGTTTACCATATTTTGATCACTCTCGTCATTCTGTCCCGGATTACCACACTTCGATCACTCTCGTCATTCTGTCCCGGTTTACCACACTTCGATCACTCTCGTCATGTTCGTGTTGCCCGCGACGCCCAGCGGCACGCCTGCTGTAAGGACGATGTTGTCGCCCTTCTCCACATATCCGGCCTTCCTGGCCGCGTCAACCGCCGCATCAAAGAGCATCTCCTCTCTGTCCTCCTGAGGAATGTTGAGCGGATAGACGTCAAAGAGCACGTTCATCTGGCACGCCACAGACTCACTGATGGTGCACGCGATGATCGGGCAGGTGGGTTTGTATCTGGAAAGACGGTTCGCTGTGAATCCGGAGATCGTGACTGTGATGATCGCTTTGGCTCCGATGTCCTCAGCCACAGTGCAGGTAGCGTGGGAGATCGCAGTCGTGATATCAGTCTTATCATCTTCAAGCAGTTTCATGCGCTGTTTGTAGTGGATATCCTTCTCAGCGCGCTCCGCGATGGTCGCCATGGTCCTGACCGCTTCCTCGGGATAGCTGCCTGCCGCCGCCTCGCCGGAGAGCATGATCGCTGTTGTTCCGTCATAGATCGCGTTAGCGACATCAGTCGCCTCTGCTCTCGTGGGACGGGGATTCTTCATCATGGAATCAAGCATCTGGGTCGCTGTGACAACAATCTTGCCCAGCTGGACAGCTCTCTTGATGATGTGCTTCTGGATAACAGGCACTTCCTCAAGCGGAACTTCTACGCCGAGGTCGCCGCGAGCTACCATGACGCCGTCAGCCGCCTCGAGAATCTCCTCAATGTTGTTGACGCCCTGGACGGACTCTATTTTGGCAATGATCTTCATGCGGCTGTTGTTGGCATTGAGGATCTCGCGGATCTCGTTGACGTCCTTAGCCGTACGCGTGAAAGAAGCCGCGATAAAATCATATCCCATCCGGCAGCCGAACTCGATGTCGGAGCGGTCCTGCTTGCTGATAAAAGGCATCGACAGATCAGCGCCGGGCAGGTTCACACCCTTGTGATTGGACACCGGGCCGCCATTGACGACTGTGCAGACCACCTCAGTATCCGTCTTGGAATCAACGCGCAGACCGATCAGGCCGTCGTCTATCAGGATGGTTCCGCCGACACTCACATCCATCGGCAGATCCTTATAGGTGACAGATGCTCTCTCGCTGGTGCCCATCACCTCTTCTGTCGTCAGAGTAAAAGTCTGCCCCTTCTCGAGCACTACTTTCCCGCCCTCAAAATCGCGCAGACGGATTTCGGGTCCCTTGGTGTCCAGCAGCGTCGCTTCCGGCACGCCCA
>JAFVEX010000190.1 GCA_017475785.1 Eubacterium sp.
AAGATATTTTTTGAAAAATGTGAGTATCCAAATTCGAATATCGGATATGTCGGTTAAAAAACTGCCGGCCGTCAATCTTACAAAAGACTGATGGCCGGCAGTTGTAATCTATTTGAGTGTCAAAAACGCTGGAAGTTAGAGTGACTGGAACGGTGATGGAAAAAATGATTTTCTGGACGATCCTTCACCACCAAAAAGGAAAATTGTAGAGAGTTGACAAAAATCGTGGTATAATCAAAACGATATGTGCTGAAAATTGCCCGTAATAATGCGAGGTGTCACAAAATGACAGTGTCCTAAATGTCCTATAAAGGCTTGCGGAAAGTACTCCGGGAAAAAGGACTCTGGGAAAACGGAAAGCAGCTTTATTGTATGGAGAGAAGCAAAGATGAATTTACAAACCATGTACTTTAAAGTAGTAAAAATCGATGGAGATTATGCACATCTTCAGAGGACGGATGAAGTTCAGGACGAACTGAAACTGGTAGCCAGGGCGTTGCTCCCGCACGATATCGTAGAGGGAAGCAAACTAAAATATGAAATGCTTCAGTACGAGATTATAGGATAAAGGTATGGGAAAAGTCTATTTTGTCCGGCATGGGCAGACATACTGGAATGTTGAAAATAAGATCTGTGGAGCCACAGATATCGCGCTGACGCCTCTTGGCCACGAACAGGCAATCGAGACCGGAAAGGCAATTCTTGATGCCGGTATTGATTTTGATGAGATTCTGAGTTCGCTCCTTATCCGCGCTTCGGAAACTGCCAGGCATATCTCTGAAATAACAGGAAAACCGATGCGAATAGATGAGCGCCTTACGGAGCAAAACTTTGGGAAGTATGAATCTACTGCTCGGGATGGCGCGGAGTTTGCTCTTGCAAAGGAACACTTTGCTGACCGGTATGAAGGTGGCGAGTCCATGCTGCACCTGGCACAGCGTATTTACAATCTGTTGGATGAATTAAAAACGAATCCGGAAGGAAAGACATATTTGCTGGTTGCACACAACGGGATCGCCAGGGTCGTGGAGTCATATTTTCATTCTATGACAAATAAAGAGTATGCTGCATTTGGCGTTAAAAATTGTGCGATTGTTGCATATGACTGGTAGAATATTCGCTGGCGTTGAAAAATAGTAATAGAGAAGTTGAAAGGTGTTTCGTTGAAACATGGAAAATAGATTAACGCTTGGAATAACTACAATAGGGGATCTTCTGCTGAACAACAGGATCACCAGAACAGACAATGGGGATTCTTTGGAAAGTATTAATTTAACGATTCCTGAGTACCAGAGACCATATAAGTGGACTGCAAAAAATACGAACCAGCTCCTGGACGACATTGAAGTAGCAATGAATGCCAACAAGGAGATTTACAGAGTAGGTACTCTGATTTTGCATTTTGATAAGGATACTGGTAATTATAACATCGTCGACGGCCAGCAGAGGACGATTACATTTTCGTTGCTGTTGGATTCTCTTGGAGTAAAACCGATTGCATTTCTGAAACAGCCTGTTTCCAACAACCAATAAGTGTTATATAAAATGTGTATTAAGGTGCTGGAGGTTTTTTATGATACATACCATAAAAGGTGATATTACGAAAATTACGAATGTGCAGGCCATTGTCAATGCAGCAAATAAAACTCTTCTGGGCGGAGGAGGTGTAGATGGCGCGATTCACCGTGCAGCGGGTCCGGAACTGCTGCAGGAATGTCGCACTTTACATGGGTGTAAAACCGGGGAGGCAAAGATAACAAAAGCATATAACTTGCCATGTGACTATGTGATTCATACCGTTGGGCCGATATGGAGAGGTGGCAAAAAGAATGAACCTCAACTGCTGGCAAACTGCTACTGTAATTCATTACAGATTGCAGTTGATAACGGGATCAGGACAATCGCATTTCCGTCAATATCAACCGGTGTGTATCACTTTCCAGTAGAACAGGCAGCAAAGATTGCAATTGAAACAGTATCCCGGTTTTTAAATGATAATCCGGGAATGATTGACGAAGTATACTGGGTTTTATTTGATGATAAGACACTGCAAACATACGAGAAAGAGTTGCACCGATGTTTTAACAGTGAGCAGATTCAGCCAGAAGACATAGATGTGCGTTCTGCCCTAAAAGAAAAGAATAGTCCGTATGAATTCAGATAAGTAATTTAAAAAGCTGAAGAAAGCAGGCGTGGAATTATGATTTATTTAATCCGGCACGGACAAACGGTAAAGAATAAAGAGAATGTTCTGCAGGGCAGGAGTAACTCGCCTCTTAACGAAGCAGGAAAGCAGCAGGCACAGGCGGCTGGGGAAATGCTGGAAGCAGCTGCGGACGGGAGTTGGTCAGTGCCGGTTCCTATGGGCAGGAAAAAATGAAAAACGATGGAAAAGTAAAAGTTTTGGTCTGCCTGCTTGTTCTGCTTGTGTTTGCAGGAATGATCCTTGGCGTCAGGTATAAAGAGCGGGCTGATCTGCGTGCACAGTATCAGGAACTGTGTGAACAGTATCCGGTCATCCTGAACCGGGAGGTTCCGTCAAAGATGGAAACCCTGCAGTATTATAAGAGCACAGAGATCGATGCAGTCTGCATAATCGGAGAGCCGGACAGGAACGGGAAGCGGACACAGTACACGCGTTACTATGTCACAGTCCATGTCAGTGATGATTTCGATTGGGTTAATCAGAACGATCAGTTTGAATATCTTGAAGCGGTAAAGGATCTGGCGCGGGAGGCGAAACGCACTGTTTTGGAGGAATATCTTCCGGATTATGCGAGCTTTTCCTTCAGCCATCAGTATCCGGACGTCTTCGGAATGCATCGGATGGATCACAATGAGGAAGAGGAATTTTTTGTCAAAACAAGCAAGAATCTGTATCAGTGTGCGAAGTATGTAGACAACTACTTTATCAAAAACGATGAAGAGGTTCTTACTCCAAAATACTGGGAGGAGTATTACAGGAAGAATCCGACGCCGACTCCAACACCGACACCTTATAAAAGAAAGCCGGCGAGTGGGAAATCGAAGTACAAATATAAGAGTTCAGACGATCCCTATGATGTTGACTGGTATGATGACCCGGAAGACTTCTGGGAGGAGAATGAAGACGACTTTGATGATTTTGAAGATGCCTGGGATTACTGGGAGGAGCACCAGAATTAGTGTTAAGGAAACACTGATTAAATCAGCGTTTCCTTAAATCAGGGTTCCCGGCGGATGCCCGGAAGCGCAAAAAAAGACTTCAGAATGCGGCGGTATCGCTCAAAATCATGCCTGCAGGCGGCAGGGAGCATCTCTGTGTACGCCGCGGCTCTGGCAGCAGTTCCGGCAGTTCCGGCAGCAGGGTGCTGTCCGGCCGCGCCGCGCAGATCCTCAGTGATATCAGACAGAGAAATAAAAAGGGGCGTCAGGCCGAGCGTGGCCGCGGCGCCCTTCAGTGTGTGCGCGGCGCGGAAAGCGTCCGCGTATTTTTTTTGCCTGTAGTATTGGCAGACATCCAAAAGCATCCGGTCCTCTGTGAATTGTGCCAGAAGACGCAGATACAGCGCCGTATCATTCATCATCCGGTGAAGGGCGCCGTCGGTGTCGGCGCCCCAGCTTCGGAGTTCATCGATTACATTTTTCATAGATCTCTCGCTTCAAATTCTCTGGAAAGGTAATAAAACAGCTTCGCGGGATCAATTGGTTTGCTGATGCAGCAGGTTGCGCCGGCCTCCAGGCAGCGGGCTTCTGCGTCTTCGGTGGCGTCTGCTGACAGCGCAATGATTGGGATGTCTGCCGCGTCCTCTGTATCAAGTGCCCGGATCGCGCGGGCGGCGTCGGCGCCGTCTATCACCGGCATCATAAGATCCATAAGGATCGCCTGATAGTGATAGGGGCCGCGGGAGCGGAAGAGATCGATGGCCTCCTGCCCGTCCCTTGCCAGCTCTGAGTGAATGCCTTTTGTATTCAGAATCTTGATCGTCACCTCTGCGTTGATCAGATTGTCCTCAGCAAGCAGTACATTTTTTCCGTAGAGGATCTGATCCTCATAGCTCAGTGAGCGGTGCGTCTGAAGCGCGATCTGCTCATCGGTTGCCAGGTCATATCGCAGCTGCACGGCAAAATCCGTGCCCTTTCCCGGACGGCTGCTGCAGGTGATCGTGCCGCCCATGAGATCCACCAGGTTCTTACAGATATAGAGTCCCAGTCCCGCGCCATCATAGTACTCCCCATCTGGATTGTCCTGCTCGAAGGGCAGGAACATCTGGCGCTGGAAAGACTCGTTGATGCCGATTCCTGTATCCCGCACCAGATAGGTGTGCTCGGCCTTTCCGCCTTCATAGCGGACGTCAGCCTGCAGCGCGACCTTGCCGCCCGGCGGAGTAAATTTGATGGCATTGGACAACAAGTTCATCAGGACACGCTCGACGTGAGGAGCGTCCATCAGTACATACCGTTTTTTCAAACCGGTGCTTGTCATGGAGAAACTCAGGCCTGCGTGCCGCGCCTGCTCCTCGGCGATGGCCGCGACCGCGTTCAGAACGGAATCCTCCTGAACGGCGGTGCTTTGCGTCACGATCTTGCCGGCGTTGATTCTGCTGGTCTCCAGAATCTCCTCAATCAGGCTGAGCAGGTACTGGCTGGAGGTTCTGATCTTTTCAAGATTGTCACGCAGCGGCGGGGAGAGGTTTTCCTCCTGCAGGCTCAGCTCTGTCAGTCCGGAAATTGCCGTCATCGGGGTGCGCATGTCATGAGACATCTGGGAGAGGAAATTTTCCTTTTCCTGGCTGGTGCGCACTGCCAGACGAAGGGCTTTTGCCATTTCGTCGATCTGTTCCTGGTCATCCACCTGCTTAGTGGTGTCGATAAAGGTCAGGACAAGTCCCTGCAGGCTTCCTGCCGCGTCCTCCTTTTTGGCGAATTCTGGCGCGGCATTTTCCATGGCGCGGTACGGCGCAATGCGGATCAGGTACGTTTTTCCTGACACGGACGCACAGTGCTGCTCCAGTGGTTCCATGGTCTCAAGGACATGATAACATTGCCGGATCAGATCGATGGTCGCGAAATTATAGCTGATATACCGGAGCGGTCTTCCGACATCCTGATCGATGACATTAAACTCGGAAGAAATATATTCTGTGAATTTCCGGATGTTCAGGTTCCGGTCCACCATCAGAATGCCGACCAGTGTCGTTGACAGGAAATTCGCAAGGTCGTCGTTCAGTCCCGCGAGCTCACTGACCTTGGACTGATACTCCGAGTTGACGGTGTAAAGTTCTTCATTGACAGACTGCAGCTCCTCGTTGGAGGACTGCAGCTCCTCGTTTGCCGTCAGGAGCTCTTCATTCGCTGCCTGCAGCTCGGCGTTGACGGACTCGAGCTCCGTAACTGTCTGGCGGAGACTGTCCTTTGTCAGACGCAGCTCATGCTCCAGATTGGAGATCCGCTGCGCTGCGGCTGTATCGATCTGATATTCCTTCATATCGCCGGGAATCTCGCGGATTCCCCGCAGGAATGACACGGCGGTGTAATTTGTCTTCTGACCGTGACGGTCCTGGATCGGCTGCGCCACGATGGAGATATATTCCGGCGCCTCGCCGATCTGCACGGGAACCGGGTCGTAGGAGACGCGCGCGTCTTCCTGACGGGACTCCCTGAGAACAGTGGAGACCGCGATCTTCAGATCATTTCGCAGAAGATTAAATATGTCGAGCGTCGCTGCCCCCGCGGGGATGGACAGAAACCGGGAGCAGTCGCCGTACGTTCTGGTCAGCTCATTTTTTTCATTTACCAGCACGCAGGCAGGCATCAGTGCCTCCAGAATCGACGTATCCAGCTCACTGGATTTGTAACGGATCTCATCTTCCTCCTCAAACTGCGGGATGGGAAGCGGCTCCATACTGCTCTCGACGCTCTGCATTGAGTAGCTGAAATGTTCATGAGAGGGAGCCTTGCCTGCCTGGTTGTGCACAAAGATTTTTTCGTTCGCGCAGAAAACCCGGAAAATGTCATCGTAGTCGATGACGGATTCCGAGCGGCCGAGAAACAGGTATCCGCGGTCGCGCAGCGCCATGTGGAAGATCGCGAAAAGATTTCGCTGCAGGACGGTCTGGAAGTAAATCAGCACATTGCGGCAGCTGATCAGATCCAGCTTGCCGAACGGTGGATCCTGGAAGACATTGTGCTGCGCGAAGATAATCATCTTGCGGATATCGTGATGGATGACATATTTGTTCCCCTTGCGGGAAAAATAGCGTGAAAGGCGGGGGACGGAGACGTCTTCGATGATATTGTCGCCGTACACGCCGCGCACCGCAGTCGTAATTGAGTCGGTGTCCAGATCCGTCGCGAAGATTTTGATCTCGCGGCGAATATTCAGCTCTTCCATCGCTTCCTGAAAGAGGATCGCGATGGAGTAAGCCTCCTCTCCGGTAGAGCAGCCGGCGACCCAGACGCGGATCTGGCGCTCCTGCGGAGTTTCCTGCAGAAGCTGCTTGAGCACAGACTCCTTCAGAACGTCAAAGTATTCCGGGTCACGGAAAAAGCTGGTCACTCCGATCAGAACTTCCTTGGCCAGAAGCTTCGCTTCCTCCGGGTTGTTTGTCAGGTATGTGACGTACTCGCGGAGATTCCGGTTGTGCGTCACGACGAGCCTCCGCTCGATCCGGCGCAGAATCGTGGTCTTTTTATAGTAGGCATAATTGATGTTCGTCACATTCTTCAGAATAGAAAACACCTGTGACATCAGATCCTGGTCGGAGAGCAGAAAGCGCGCGCTTGCGTCATTCATGGACGTGGAAATATGCGCCATCTCACGCGCGATCGAATCCGGTTTCTGTACCAGGTCCACAAACCCTGTGGAAATCGCGTTGCGCGGCATACCGTCGAACTTGGCGGATTCCGGGGACTGTACGATAATGACGCCGTTCTGCTCCTTGATGGAGCGGATGCCGTTCGTCCCGTCGGAGCCGGTGCCGGAGAGAATCACCGCGACGGAGCGGTTTTCGTAGGCTTTTGCCAGCGAGCGGAAAAAAATGTCAATCGGATGATTGATGATCCGCTGATCGTATTCCTTCAGACGCAGCACATCCGAGACGATCTCGACGTTGTACCGCGGCGGAATCATATAGATGTGATTGCGCTCGACGCGCATGCCGTCCTGGATCTCAGTGACAGGCATGGCGCTGTATTTTCCGAGGATATCCGCCAGCATACTTTTATGATCCGGCGCGAGGTGCTGAATGATGACAAATGCCATCCCCGTATTGGAAGGCAGAAATGTCAGAAACTCCTGAAGCGCCTCCAAGCCGCCGGCAGAAGCGCCGATTCCGACGACGCAGGTAGGCTGGACATTGACAGTCAATTTATTTTGCTGATACATGGGCTGACCTCGTATTATCAGAAAAGAAAGTGTCTTTATTAAGTCATTATATTCCTTTTTTGTAGAAATGAAAAGGGAGCGGAAGGGGAGTTGCCGGAAAAGTAAAAATTTTTCAAAAAAACATATATGTGTATTCTCACTGACATATTTGTGATGGTATAATATAGAAAGTTTTGGGGGAGATCTTTTGGATTCAGGAGAAAAAGGTATGAATCTGAATGAAAAAGAAAAATCATACTTGTTTGACCGTCTGTTTACCTCAAGATATGAACAGCTGGTGCGGATCAATCTGGTGACAGGGCAGGCTGAAAACATCTATACCAAAAGACCGGAATGGGACCGGGTCGGCGTGAAATATTCGTATGAGGACGCCGTGGAGCGGCTTCTGCTGGATCGGTGCGCGGACCCGGATCCGGACTCCGTGATCCGGCCTCTGAAGCTTCCGGCGATCTGCCAGGGACTGGACAGGAAGGAAATCTACTCAGTACCCGTTCCGGTTCGTACGGGCGGAAAGAAGCTGCTAATGAAGCGGATTATGTTTGTCGCGGATGAGGACGTCTCCGTCATTGGAATGGTTGAGGATATTACAGAGCCGTTTCTGGAGGTCGCGGACATCACCCGCCGTCTGGAGCAGGAGGTAGATAAGACCAGGCAGTCGCTGGATGAGCGGACGGAGTTTCTGCGCCTGATGAGCCATCATCTGCGCGAGCCGCTGTACTCGATTATGGGGCTGACGCGCATCGCGCAGGATGAAATCAACGGGATCCGCGACAGTGCCGCGTTTGACGCGTATCTGCACAAGATTTCCATGTCCGGTACATATATGAGCGAGACCATCGACGATGTTCTGGATATGCGCCGGATCTCCAGAGGCGAGCTGGAGCTTCACGCAGAGCCGGTGCTGCTCTCGGAGGTTCTCTCCAGAGTGAACGATCTCATTCACCCGGTTCTGGAAGAAAAAGGACTGCTGTTTTCCATCAACGCGGACATGGTGTTTTCCTTGCGTGTCGAGACCGATCCGCACGCCTTCCAGCAGGTGCTGGCCAAGGGAATCCGCAGCGCGATGAGCTATGCGGTGCGCGGCAGCAGGATCGCGTTGAATGTCCGGGAGCTGTACAGAAACCAGGGAGCGGTCTCACTGGAATTCTCCTTTGAGAGCAAGGGGATCATTATCGATCAGGAGCGGCTGCAGTCGATTTTCCGTCCGTATGACTATCTGACAGAGAAGATCGACGTGGATCTGGGCGCGCTGGATATGGATATGATCATTTTTAAGAGTTATCTGCTTGCGATGGGCACAGATACGATCATCGCGGAGTCCGACGAGGCGCGGGGGACACGCGTGACGGTCAGAATTACGCTGCCGCTCGTTCCGGAAGATTCCCCGCAGGAAGAAGAAGCGGAGGCGCCGCCGGACTTCACGGGCGTGCGGGTGCTTCTGGTGGATGACAACGGTATCAATCTGGAGGTCGGCGAAAAAATCCTGCGGGAGTGGGGCGTCGACGTTGTCACGGCCGTCAACGGACAGGAGGCAATTGAGAAGTTCTATGCCGCGCACGGAAACTTTGATCTTGTGCTCATGGACATTCTCATGCCGGAGATGGACGGCTATATGGCCGCCAGACGGATCCGCGCGATGTCCGAGATGAGTGAAGCGCACAATGTTCCCATTGTTGCCATGACGGCGAACGCGTTCCGTGAGAATTACGAGGAGAGCTTCAGCGAGGGGATGGACGGGCACCTGGTGAAGCCCGTCGAACCTGAGCGGCTGCGGCGAGTCATAGAGGAGGCACTGTCGAGAAGGTGACCGGCATTCCCGCGGCGAATTGAGACAACAAAGGGAAAATGCGTGCGTTTGCGTGCGTTTTCGGCGTGCCTCTATTGAAAAATCGCACAAAATAAAAGCACTGAAATTGGGCGAATTGACGGATTTTTCGGAATCCTGTTGATTCGCTTGATTTTTTTGGGGGTACATGCTACAGTAAATACAGATGTTGCATTGCACGCATAAGCACGCAAATGCACGCAAGTACTTTAGCAGTCATCGCAAATGCTTCCGGGAGGCAGCCGGCCATCCAGAACGCTGCTGCTCCGGCACAGTGGTGACGCGTCAGACACAGAAAGGAGTAGGAACGATATGGAAAAAACGACGAGAATGACAACAGCGCAGGCTATTGTAAAATTTCTCGACAACCAGTATGTCTTAATGGATGGTGAGGAGACCAAGTTTGTCACAGGCTTCTTCACAATCTTCGGACACGGCATCGCAGTCGGCCTCGGCGAGGCGCTGGACTCCGATCCGGGCGACCTGAGAGTCATGCAGGGACGTAACGAGCAGGGCATGTGCCACGCTGCGATCGCTTACGCGAAGCAGAGTGACCGCAAGAAAATTATTGCCTGCTCATCCTCAGTCGGCCCTGGCGCCGCGAACATGGTTACTGCGTGCGCGACTGCGACCGTCAATAATATTCCGCTGCTGGTCTTCCCGGCAGATACCTACGCGACCAGACAGCCGGATCCGGTTCTGCAGCAGCTTGAGCAGAGCAACAGCCTGGCTACCACGACAAACGACGCGTTCAAGCCGGTCGTAAAATACTGGGACCGCATCGACAGACCGGAGAAGCTGACGACCGCGCTCATCAACGCAATGCGCGTCCTGACCGATCCGGCAGAGACCGGCGCTGTCTGCATCGCGCTTCCGCAGGACGTCGAGGGTGAGTCCTGGGATTTCCCGGATTACTTCTTCAAAAAGCGCGTACACCGCATCACGAGACCTTGCGCAGTCGCAGAAGAAATCGACGATATCGCAGCCATCATCGCTGAGGCGAAGAAGCCGCTCGTGATCGTCGGCGGCGGCGTCCGCTATTCGCTGGCAGGCGAAGAAGTTGAGAAGTTCTGCGCAGAGTTCAACATCCCGTTCGGCGAGAGCCAGGGAGGAAAGAGCGCGTGCAAGTCCAGCGATCCGTACTGCCTCGGCGGCATCGGCGTCACCGGAACCTCCGCTTCCAATAAGATCGCGAAGGACGCAGACGTTGTCATCGCGATCGGAACCAGACTGTCTGACTTCACGACCAGCTCCAAGTGGCTGTTCCAGAACCCGGACGTCAAGTTCGTCACCATCAACAACAACCGTTATCACGCGTACAAGTATGACGCTGTCAAGGCAGTCGGCGACGCAAAAGTGACCGTACAGGCTCTGGCAGAGGTTCTGCGCGCGAAGGGATACAAGTCCGCGTACACCACAGAGATCAAAGATGTCAAGGATGAGTGGGACGCAGAGCTTGAGCGGCTCGGCGGCATCGTCTGCGACGGACCGGACTTCGAGCCGATGATCAAGGCAAGAGATCCGAGAACCGTTCCGGAGTTCGTCAAGATGTACGGCACCTCCCTGACCCAGACCGCGGCACTCGCGACCCTGCGTGCCTGCATGGGCGAAGACGACATCATCATCACAGCCGGCGGATCTCTTCCGAGCTGCAACCAGCGCGTATGGAAGACCGACAAGCGCGGCGGATACCATGCAGAGTACGGCTATTCCTGCATGGGCTATGAGATCGGCGCTTCCCTCGGCGTAAAATGGGCAGATCCGGACGTGGAAGAGTACACCGTCATCGGCGATTCCAGCTTCCAGATGCTCAACAGCGAGCTCGGCACCATCATGCAGGAGCGCGTCAAGACAAACATCCTTGTCTTCGATAACTGCGGTTTCGGCTGCATCAACAATCTGGAAATGACACACGGCATCGGCAGCATCGCGACCGAGTTCCGCTACACCGACGGCAAGAAGCCGACCGGCGATCTCGTTCCGACCAACTACGCGCTCATCGGACAGGCGTTCGGCATGAAGACCTACACCTGCAAGAGCGTAGAAGAGCTTCGCGACGCGATTCTGGATTCCAGAAAGCAGGAAGTCGCGTGCCTGTTCGATCTGAAGATCGTCCCGAAGACCATGACAGACGGCTACGGCTCCTGGTGGAATGTCGGCCTTGCTGATACCTCCAAGAACCCGGATGTCAACAAGTGCTTCGAAGAACTCAAAGAGCACAGAGACGCAGCAAGAGCATATTGAGCAAGGAGAGAACGGAAAAGACATGAGACGGATGCAGCTTGCCTGCGATCCGGATCATGGATTTGACGGGCGTGACGGTTGAGCGCGAAGGGCAGCAGCCTAGAGCGCGAAGACCGTCAGCGGGTGCGCGAGCGTCGGAGACGCGGAGCAGCCGCGAACTCCTCGCGAAAGCGAGATGAGATGCGGATGCAGCCGCGTACTCCCCGCAAACCCCATCAATTCAAAGAGAGGAAAACAATGGAGAAAAAAGAATTTGGTTATCCCAAATTTGACGAGAGCGGCGAGATGATCCTCTCCACATATGACAACGAGTACCGTGACATGCTGATGGACATCCGCATTTACCGGATTCCCGCGGGCGACACACGCACATATTGCCGTGAGGGTGAGGAGTGCGCGGTACTCCTGTTCTCGGGAAAGGTCACCTTCGGATTTGAGGGACAGACCGAGACGGTCTACCGCAAGGATATCTGGACGGACGGCCCGTACTGCGTGCACTGCAGCGGCGGTGTTCCGATCGAGGTAAAGGCGGAATCTGACGCGGAGATCTATGTGCAGTACACGCACAATGACCAGTCCTTCGACGGAAAGCTTTACCGCCCTGAGGACGCGCCGTGGAAATATTCCGGCATCAACAAATACGGAAATGTCGCGAAGCGCCGCGTCAACACGATTGTTGACCATGACATCAACCCGAAGTCCAACTTCGTTCTCGGTGAGATCATGAACGACCGCGGCAACTGGTGCGGTTATCTGCCGCACAGACATCCGCAGCCGGAGCTGTACTTTTTCCGGTTCGACCGGCCGGAGGCCTTCGGCGCAAGCTTTGTAGACGACAATGTTTACAAGAGTGTGGATTACAGCTTTGCCGCGATTCCTGGCGGAACCCTGCATCCGCAGGCTCTGGCGCCGGGTTATCTGATGTATATCGTCTGGGCGATCCGTCACCTTCCGGGAAATGTGTGGCTCCAGACAGACCGCAATGTGGACGAGCGCTATCTGTGGCTGGATGACGCGACGTTTTGAAACAGAGTTTCACGGACTTGATTTTCAAAGGAGGAAAAAACGTATGCTTGACAAGAACAAAGTAAAACTTGGCATGGCTCCGATTGGCTGGTGCAACGATGATATGCCCGAGCTGGGCGCTGAGAACACCTTCCAGCAGATCGTCAGCGAGATGGCTCTGGCCGGCTTTACCGGAACAGAGGTCGGAAACAAATATCCGAAGGATAAAGTTGAGCTGAAAAAGGCACTTGATCTGCGCGGCATCGAGATCTGCAACCAGTGGTTCACGCAGCTGCTGCTGACAGAGCCGTATGAAGTTGTCGAGAAAGCAATGCTTGACCAGATCGACTACATCAAGTACTGCGGCGCGAAGGTCATCGGCGCGTCTGAGCAGAGTTATTCCATCCAGGGGCTGGATCAGCCGATTCTTACCGGAAAATATGTCATGAACGACGAGGAGTGGGACAGACTCACAAGCGGCATGAACAAGCTCGGCAAGACCGCGAAGGAAGCCGGCATGAAGCTCTGCTTCCACCATCACATGGGCACAGTTGTCCAGACAGAGGAAGAAATTGACCGCTTCATGGATATGACAGACGAGAACGTCTATCTGCTGTTTGACTCCGGCCATTGCTCCTTTGCTGACATCGACCCGGTCAAGGTTCTTTCCAAATATATCGGCCGCACCGCGCACATCCACCTCAAAGACCTCCGCAGAAACGTCGTGGAGCAGTCCAGAGAGAACGAGTGGAGCTTCCTGAAGTGCGTCCGCGAGGGCTGCTTCACAGTACCTGGTGACGGCGATGTCGACTTCAAGCCGATCTTCGATATTATCGAGCAGTCCGGCTACGAAGGATACGTTGTCGTTGAGGCCGAGCAGGATCCGGCGAAGGCCAATCCGCTCGAGTACGCGATGAAAGCACGCAAGTATATTGCGGAGAACACAGGGTTATAAGCAATATTATTAGACTTTTTGTCTAAAAAGCGCAAACAGTCCGTTGATTTTTTGTTCAAAACAGGGTAAAGTTGATGTATGGGTCAGACCGTTCATGCGGCTTTGCCCTGTATTTGGTTCGTTACAGGTTGGTAAGGTTTTTAGAAAGAGGTATTTAGTATGGCGAAAATTAAAATCGGTCTTCTTGGCGGCGGACGTATCGGCAGACTGCACGGCACAAACCTGCAGAATTCTGTTCCGGACGCAGAGGTTATCGTTCTCGCGGATCCGTTCCTGAACGATGACATGGAAGCATGGGCGCAGAGCATCGGTATCGCGAAGTGCACAAAGGACGCGGACGAAGTGTTCGCAAATCCGGATGTCGACGCGGTATTCATCTGCTCATCCACAAATACGCACGCAGAGTTCATTATCAAGGCTGCAAAGGCTGGCAAGGATATCTTCTGCGAGAAGCCAATCGCAACCGAGATTCCGGATATCAAGGAAGCAATCGCGGCTGTTGAGGAAGCAGGCGTGAAGCTTCAGGTTGGATTTGTTCGCCGCTTTGACCATAACCACAAGGCAGTCCGTGACGTCGTCGCTTCCGGCGAGCTCGGCAAGCCGTACATCGTCAAAGTCAGCTCCCGCGATCCGGAAGGCCCGCCAATGGCATACGTTAAGGTTTCCGGCGGTATCTTCAAAGATATGATGATCCATGACTTCGACATGATCCGCTACCTGTCCGGCAGCGAGGTTGAAGAGATCACCGCAATCGGCGCTGTTCTGACAGATCCGGGCTACGCGGATTACGACGATGTCGACACAGCAATCGTCACCCTGAAGTTCGAGAACGGCGCGATCGGCGTCATCGACAACTGCCGTACCGCTCCGTATGGATATGACCAGAGAGTCGAAGTCCACTGCGAGAAGGGCTGTGTCCAGGACAACAACGATCTCGAGAACGAGGCGTTCATCAGCACCGGCGAGGGCGTGAAGTCTGCAAAGCCGACCTGGTTCTTCCTGGAGCGCTACAACGATGCGTTCGTCGCAGAGGAGAAGGAATTCATCGACTGCATCATCAACGACAAACCGACACCGGTCAACGGAAATGACGGCCTGCAGCCGGTCCGTATCGCGATCGCGGCGAAGAAGTCTCTCGAAGAGGGACGCCCGGTCAAACTCTCCGAGATCGAGGGCTGATCAACAGGGATTAATGTATATTGCGGCTTGTCCGGGGGACATCACGCGCGAAGGTAATTTCTGTGCGGCAGCCCGGATACAGTCAAAACAAAAGCAAAACACCCGCGGGAAAGCCGCGGGTGTTTTTTTGCGCGGAAGCCAGGGATCATGCAAGGCGCCGCAGGCGGCGAACGGTTCTTAATATGTGTAAAAAAAGATATTTTTTCAAAAAATTAACCGAAAAAAAGGGCGATTTCTGGCATGGAATTATATCACCTGTAGCAAGATTTTAATGGTTTTGAATAACAGAATCGTAATTTCGCGGAAAAATCCCATCAAAACTAACAAAAAAAATATTGTTTAAAATCAAAAACAATGTATAATATTAATCAAGGTTAACAACTCGTTGAGATCTTTAAAGGAGGAAAATTCATGAGAGCTTTTTATGTTGAAGCCGAGCATTGCCCGAAGCCAGGTTATGTGCTGTCTGAGCGTGAGAAATCTACAGGCAGAGCACTCCGCGGCAATCAGATCTGGAAGAACATCCGCGGTTCTGTGACAGATCGTCCAATGCCTGTATGTGGTGATACACAGGTAATGGTTAAAGTTGGGGCAGCAGGCATCTGCGGTACAGATGTGCACCTTCTCCGCAAGGATGAGGAAGGCTACTCCATGTACGACGGACACAGCAAATACCCGATCATCACTGGTCACGAGTTCTCCGGTGAAATCGTCGAAGTCGGCAAAGACGTTAAGAAGCTCAAAGTCGGCGATCTTGTCAGCATCGAGTCCATGCACTGGTGCGGCAAGTGCGACGCGTGCCGCAGAGGTTTCTTCAACCAGTGTCTTGACCTGGAAGAGCCGGGCCTGACCTACGACGGTGGTTTCGCGGAGTACGCGACAGTTGACGAGAAATACTGCTACCCGCTGAACGCGATCGCAGAGTTCTACGGCGACAAGATGACAGCATTCGAGCTTGGCGCGATGATCGAGCCGACCGGCGTTGCTTACAACGGCCTGTTCGTCCGCGGCGAAGGCGTCCGTCCGGGCGGCCATGTATGTGTATTCGGCTGCGGCCCGATCGGTCTGGCAGCAATCCAGCTGATGAAGACCTCCGGCGCAGGTAAGCTGATCGCAGTCGAGAGCGTTCCGGAGCGTGTTGAGCTCGCAAAGGCTTGCGGCGCTGACGTCGTTATCGATCCGACATCCTTCGCTTCTCCGGAAGACGAGGCACAGTGCCTCCGCGATCTGACAGACGGACGCGGCATTGACCTCTTCGCAGAGTGCGCAGGCGCAACGAAGTTCACATATCCGGTTATGGCACATGCCTTGGCAATCGGCGGCAAGACCATCCAGATCGGCCACACCGTAGGCATTACCCCGGTTGACATCTTCAACTGGCAGTGGAACGCGGCACGCATCAGCGGCTCCAACGGACAGTCCGGATGCGGTATTTATCCGGATGTTATCTCCCTGATGGCAAACGGCCGTATCGATATGAGAAAGATGGTTACCGCGCGCTTCAATCTGGAAGACATCGCAGAGGGCTTCAAGATCATGTCCGGTAAGGTTCTGATTTCCACAGAGTATCCGCGCATCTGATCAATACGCTGCAACAGCCAACTGGCTTTAAAATAACAAAGTAGCATTCTGACAGTACATTCAACACAGACAAAGGAGGTAAGTTGCATGTCAAAATGGAATCTGCC
>JAFVEX010000191.1 GCA_017475785.1 Eubacterium sp.
GAAATATTCACTGAAACGGGAGGTTAGAGCATGTCAGAGAGCGGGCTGAGAGTTACGCTTATAACGAACAGGCCGCTCTCCTACAGGCTCTTAGCTCCCGGTTCAGGGGATATTTGCGTGTCCGCCAGAATGAATCGTTCGGCGGGCACGACCCCAAGTGATTTAAAGCACAAGTCTCCTCAGCTTCTGTAGACGCTGACTTCATCAAACATCTTCTCCGGCTGAATATTCGCATCCTTGCGCTCAATTTTGAACAGATCATTCACAACCCGGCGCAGTTCCTGCATATTTCCGTTCTCCAGACAGGTCAGCCCTTCTGCGCGGAGGCGGTCAAACGCAGCTCTGTCCTGGAAGTTGCCCGGCCACATGGTCATATTCAAGAAAATATTCCGTATGACATCGTCCTGCCGCCACCGGATTTCCGCGATGATCTCCCGCATCTCACTGAGCTGGCTCTCGAAATCAGAAGACCCCATATCGATGGAAAACCTCGCCAGCTCCACCAGATTCTGAAAAGCGGCGGCCTCATCTTCTGTCGCCTTGTCCTCCGTCTTTCTGAACCGGGAAATCACCTCGTCCAGATCCCGGCTCTTGATGACATTTGCGTACCGCTGGTGCAGGATCGCGACACGGCGGTAGCAGTTCATCAGCTCGCTCTCCGCCTCCGCGATACTCTCCGGATCCTGACTGTGGGTAAACGTACTGCGGATCCCCATCAGCTTTCTGCGCACCGCGTCCAGTTCCTCGTCGACGATGCTCTGTTTCATCTGCGCCGTCCGCTCGAGCAGCTTTTTCGCCTCGTTGACCAGCGCATAGGTATCCTTCAGATCAATCTGTCCTTCATAGCGGCTGTAGAAATTTTTCTCCCGCATCCGGAGGCCGACACAGGGAATTGATACGCCGAGGCGCAGATTTCCGGCCTCATTCATCTCATAGTCACAGATCACCTCGGCGCCGACCGGAACCACGCCGCCGGAGAAGACCGTGCCAGGGATCCGGTACGTCCCGATGTAGCGGTTATCGTCCACCGGATCTCTGATTTCACCCTCCCACAGGCTGAAGCTCAGCGCGCCGGAGCTTCCGCCGACCAGCTGTTCCGCGGCACGGAAGGTCACGGAACCGTTTTTCGGGAGCGGATCATTTACCTGCACCAGATAGACCGGCACCGGCACGCCGCCGGGTTTGTCCAGTGCCTTGACAGCAATGGAATGGGACGCCGGAATGGACGCAATGCTCGCCAGTGTTCTGGTGATCGTAAACTGGCGCGTCTCCCGGGGAAGCTCCTCCGAATCAGCAGCTTCTCTGTAAATTTCTAGTAAAAACGGATACCTGCCCGGCGCCGGCAGTGTCACTTCCACGATACCCTGCCCGCGAATCATAATTTTTCCCGAATCGAAGAAAGCTGCGCCAGCTCCCGATCTGCCTGCGGCAGTCATGGAACTGGCGGCAGTTCCACCGTCCTCTGGCCTGGCTGTGCCAGCTCCCGCGCCGGGTGTCCCTTCACCCGAAGCGTCCGTCACTATCCGCACGAACCGCTCGCAGTCATCTTCGAAAAGCAGCGCGATCTTCGCGTGATCGGAGGATGTCCGGCTCTCGTACCGGATCGTCACGTTTTCCGACTTCGGGACTTCCGGCTGATCGTGAATCTCCTCAATCGACTCCCGTCTCCTGTGCTGGTCATTGCTCCAGTCGATTGTTTCCGCGTAGATAGAGGCTCCCTCGGCAACTGCTGTCATCGGATTAACTGCCGTGCCGCGCTCGATCCCAAGGATCGCGCACACCTGCTCCCGCAGCGGCGCGTACATCGTGGGGCCACCGATGAAAACGATCTGATCCATCTGGCCGGCATTTACGCCTGCGCGCGCCATCGTCTCCCGGGTGAGTTCCGCGGTTTCCTCTGCCATCTGCGCGACGATTTCCTCCAGATCCTCCCGGGAAATCGTGAGATCCAGATACATATCAGCACCATCCAGGTCTTTTGTCCGAAGCGTATCCTCATCCACCCAGACAGACACCGGTTCTTCAGAAGATGACAGTGAGATTTTCGCCTCCTCCGCGGCAAACAGCGCCGTGCGCTTCATCCCCAGAAAAGCCTGGTCAGTGTCCGGATCATCCGGCAGACGAAACGTTTCCTGCAGCCAGGGAAGAATCTTCTGGCGGTAAATCCAACGGTCCATATCCCTGCCGCCGCACATTTCACGGCCGCCCTGCGCCAGCAGGCTGACGTGCCCGCCGATATGCTGTGCCACGGAGACATCAAATGTCCCACCGCCCAGATCATAGATGAGAAACAGCTTTTCCTGCTGATCCTTCTTCAGGACACTCATGACAGCCGCCACAGGCTCCTGCATCAGCGCCGTCTGTCCGATCCCCGCCAATCTCGCGGCCTCCAGTGTGGCGTCCTTCTTCATCTGGTTAAACGCAGACGGAACCGTGATGACCGTAACCGTCTCCGGATCTTTTCGGATTTCCTCCGGCAGATAGCCGTAGAGCACTTTCAGGAGTTCTGCGCTGCACTCCACCGGCGTCATCTGCGTCTGGGCATCGGCAAACTCAAACACCTTGCTCGTGCCCAGATACCGCTTAAACAGCGTCGCCGCGTTTTTCTCATTAGAAGATGCCATCTCAAAGGCCTTTCTTCCAAAAAACCGATGTCCCCTGCGGTCAATATAGATCGCGGACGGCGTCACATCCGCCTGCTCCGGACTTTTCCAGACATGCGTCTCCTTCCCGTCAAAGGAACAAATTGAACTGTTTGTGGTTCCCAGATCGATTCCTATGTAATGTCTCACGTTCTGTCTCCTTTATACTGTATTCCGCCAGATATGCAGCTGACTCTTCAACGCCGTCTCACACTGTTATCCGTTCCTGCCCTGTCTCCCTCTGTCCGCATCATATGCCGCGCATGAATACGGGCGGCGCGTTTTTCCATAACTGCCCAGATCGCAAATATGATCAAAAAAAGTACCGGAACGGTCGCACAGCCTGTCATCATGCTTCTGCCATATGAGCGCAGCGGATTACTGAAAAAGGAAAACGAAATAACTGTTACTGCGTAGAACACACCAAATGACAGCAGTCCGACTCCGCTGTAAAGGATCACCGGATTCTCGCGGGGTTCGGAAACCAGCTCCAGAACCGTCGCCGCCGCGATCATCACGATGCAGACAAAAAATATCTGTTTGATGCCTAACATTCCAAAAACTGCCGTCAGAACCCACAAAACATTCGCGGCTTTGCGCCGCCCGCCAGTCTTCCTGGTTTTCTCCTCAGTCAGACCACCTTTGTTCTCGTCTGCGGCAGGCCCAGAATTCTTTTCTTCTGCAGAAGCCTGCAGATACTTCTTTTCATCCCGGCTCTGCATCACCGCTCTGCCTCCGCAGACGCGGCATATATGCGTTCCCGATCCGGTAATATAGTTTCCGGCGCCGCAGTCAGCGCAGTAGCGTATCGTAACCTCCTGATCACCAGCCCTGTATATCCGCAGGTTTTGATAGTCGATGTAGACATCCTCCAGATATCGCTTCTCAACCATCTGCTCAACAAATCCCGCCGCTCCCGCCAGGCTTGTACGCAGCATCACACTCAGATCATCCAGCTGCCGGACGCCGTCCCTGCAAATCAGGCGGATACACCTGCGGCGCGGATAATTCCGGTAACACGCCACCAGAGCGATGAGCAAAATGCCCGCGCCCGAAATCAGATAAAACACCGGGTACCGCAGCATGGAAATCCCCTCCCCAAATGGGTCCGCCGCAATACTTAAATCTGAAGTCAAAACACTCAGCGCGCCGCAAAATACCACGCAGCCGATCGCCAGCAGCACACCCGGCACACGCGTTTCCGTATCCAGGTCATCATTCAGCTTTTTGGAGAGAAAGATCGCCCCGACGGGGAAGACAAGCACCACGAGAAAAGCCACAGATATCCAGAGAATATTACTCTCGTAAGGTCTTTTCTTCCACTTCTCCTTCTTCGCCTGTTTTTTCGCCTGCTTCTTTGCCTGCTTTTCCGCCTTCTTCGTCTGCTTATCCACTTGTTATTCCGCTCGACTTTCTGCCTGCTTTCTCGTCTGCTTCTCCACCTGTTTTTCCGCCTGATTTTCTGACGTTTTCCCTGTTTATTCTAGCACGGGCAGCTTTCTCTGACAATTATCAGCCTGGCAACTATTTTTGTCATGGAACAATCTGCCTTATTATGATATCATGTACACATAAAACAAGCAGAAAATATACATATTAAGGAGAAGCAAACCATGATGTACCCTTATATGACGTTAAACAATGATACAGAGATTACACACTCCGAAATGAAACCTGACGGGAAAGTTAAGGTTTTCATTGAAACACCTGATAATCATGGCGGGTTTAATAGTGCCATATGCTGGCTTCCAGATTATACATGGGAAAAAATAACAGGATATTCAGAAGATGATATGCGGTACTTCATGAAATACATTCATAATAACGCACATCTGATTATGGAGTTTTCACAGGCTGGAGGAATAAACTTCTATATGTAATACATTTGTTTGCTGCACAGGGAGTGATGACAACCGAAAGGATTATATTTCATGAAACTGCACGGCCTTCAAAAAATGACGCTGCTGGACTTCCCGGGGCATGTTGCCTGCACGGTGTTTCTCGGGGGATGTGATTTTCGCTGTCCGTTCTGCCACAATTATGACCTGGCCAGCGGTTCCGCCAGGCCGGTTATGGATGAAGATGCGTTCTTCACATTTCTCAAAAAGCGTAAAGGACTTCTGGACGGCGTGGCCGTCACCGGCGGGGAGCCCTGCCTTCACGGCGATCTTCCGGATCTGCTCCGCCGGATCCGCGCGCTTGGTTTCAGGACAAAGGTCGACACAAACGGGTACCACCCCGATATGCTCCAGTATATAATAGAAGAAAAGCTTGTGGACTACGTCGCGATGGACATCAAAAACAGCCCGGCAAAATATGCCGCCACCACCGGATTCGGATATTTTCCGGCTGATGAGGCTTTTCGCGGGACTGAACTGTGGCATACCGAAGAATCATCCGCGCAGCGCTCTCCGGCTGACACACAGGCTGCGCAGCGTTTTCCGGCTGACACACGATCCATACAGCGCTCCCCTTCTGACACGCACGCTTCGCCGATAAATTCCGCAAAAGCATATTCGATGCCGGTTCATATTACCCGGAAACCGGATCTCGGCAGAATCCATGAGAGCATCTCGCTTTTGATCCACTCTCCCATTGACTGCGAATTCCGCACAACCGTTGTAAAAGAATTCCATTCCGCGGAAGATTTCTACGAAATCGGCGAGATGATCCGCGGCGCGGATAAATATTTTCTGCAGTGCTTTACAGACAGAGACACTGTCCCCTTCGGAGATCTTCACGCGCCTTCTTATGAAGAGCTGCGGCGGTACTGGAAGATCATGCTCGGCTTCGTCCCGGGAACAGAGCTGCGGGGCGTCAACGAGCCTGCCTGATCTGCGGCGTGGTAATCCAGGTTTCACAGCCCCAGGTCGCTTCCTGCTGCAGCCCGGCACATAGACATCTTGCCGCAGCCTGGCGCAGTCCGGCGCACAGGCAACCCGGCACATTCTGGCGAATAGACCTCTTGCCGCATCCCTGCACAACCCAGCGCACAGGCATCTTGCCGCGGCCCGGCACATTCTGGCGCGCAGACCTCTTGCCGCAGCCCGGCACACAAGATCTTGTTTTTTATAATTATCACAACACAATATATTGACACCGCATCCCCTTGCGTGATAGAGTGATACTGCACGGTTTTCCACCAGTGCATCACCCGTTTATTACCTGATTTTTATCAGCAAATCACTGCGAGGGGAGTATTTTTATGTATTCAGTTGTAAAGCGGGACGGCACTTCCGTAGAATTTGATATCGCAAAAATCAGCGCGGCCATCACAAAGGCCTTTCAGGCGTTGGAAAAGCAGTACCATCCAAGCATCATCGACCTGATCGCGCTTCACGTCACTGCAGATTTCGAGAGTAAGATCCACGATGAAAAGATCACCGTCGAGGACATCCAGGACAGCGTCGAGAAGGTGCTCTCCGAATCCGGCTACGCGGATGTCGCGAAAGCCTATATTCTGTACAGAAGGCAGCGGGAGAAGGTCAGAAATATCAATTCCGCCCTTCTGAATTACAAGGATCTGGTAGACGACTATCTGAAGATCAACGACTGGCGCGTCAAAGAGAATTCCACCGTCACCTACTCCGTCGGCGGGCTGATTCTCTCGAATTCCGGCGCGATCACGGCCAACTACTGGCTCTCTGAGGTCTACGACGACGAGGTCGCAGAGGCACACCGGAGCGCAGCGCTGCATCTGCACGATTTGTCCATGCTGACCGGCTACTGCGCGGGCTGGAGCCTGAAGCAGCTGATTCAGGAGGGACTGGGCGGCGTTCCGGGCAAGATCACATCATCTCCGGCAAACCATCTCTCCACGCTCTGCAACCAGATGGTCAATTTCCTGGGCATCATGCAGAACGAGTGGGCTGGCGCGCAGGCATTCTCTTCCTTCGACACCTACCTGGCGCCGTTTGTCAAAGTCGACAATTTGTCGCAGAAAGAGGTCAAGCAGTGCGTGCAGTCCTTCATCTACGGTGTTAACACGC
>JAFVEX010000192.1 GCA_017475785.1 Eubacterium sp.
CGGCAACACGAACGCTGCCTTTGCGATGGCGCGGGGGGAATATGTCCTCCTGTCCGATCACGATGATATTCTGGAAAAAGACGCGCTGTACGAGATCGTCTCGCTGCTGAACCGGGAGCCGGACCTGGATATTGTATATACGGATGAAGATCTGACTGATGAGGCCGGCGAGCACTTCCGGTCGCCGCGCTTCAAACCGGATTTCAACCTGGATCTCCTGCGCAGCATCAACTATATCTGCCATCTGTTCTGCGTGCGCAGGTCAGTTTTGGACGCGGCAGGGGGACTTCACGACGAGTACGACGGCGCGCAGGACTGGGATCTGTTCCTTCGCTGCAGCGAGCAGACAGACCGGATCGGGCATGTTGCAAGGGTTCTTTATCACTGGAGGGAATCCGAGTCTTCAACCGCCCGCAATCCGGAGAGCAAGACATACGCGATTGACGCGGCCAGACGGGCGCTGGAAGGTCATTATCAGCGCATGGGACTCGCGGCAGAGCTGCATTACACAGACATTTTCATCATGTACCAGGCAAAACTGACGGTGCGGGATGAGGCGCACGGCATGGTGTCGATCCTGATTCCGAACAAGGACAACCGGGATGTACTCCGCACCTGTGTCGAGTCGATCCTGGAGAAATCCAGTTACCGCAGATTTGAGATTCTGGTCATAGAGAATAACAGCACGGAGCCGGAGACGTTCGCGTATTACAAAGAACTTGAGCAGATTCCGGAGGTGCGCGTCATCCGATTCAATGAGCCGTTCAATTACGCAAAGGTCAACAATTTCGGCGCCGCGCACGCGAAGGGAGATTATCTCCTGCTGCTGAACAACGACACGGAAGTGATCTCGCCGGACTGGCTGGAGCAGCTGCTTGGCCACTGTCAGCGGCCGGACGTCGGCGCGGCCGGCGCGAAGCTGCTGTACCCGGATGAGACAGTGCAGCACTGCGGCGTCGTGACAGGAGTCGGCGGATTTGCGGGGCATATTCTGACCGGAAAACTCCGGGAGGACGCCGGCTACATGGGCAGACTGCTGGCAGTGCAGGATGTCAGCGCCGTTACGGGCGCCTGCCTGATGATCAAAAAGAGCTTATTTGACGCCGTCGGCGGTCTGGATGAAGCGCTGACGGTTGCGCTCAATGACATCGATCTCTGCCTGAAGGTGCGGGAGACGGGTGCTCTGATCGTCCTGAATCCGGCGGCAGAGCTGTTTCACTACGAGTCCAAGAGCCGCGGGTACGAGGAAACCCCGGAAAAGCACGAGCGGTTTAAGCGGGAAATCCGGTATTTCCGCGAAAAATGGAAGCATGTGCTGGAGGAGGGAGATCCTTATTACAACCCGAATCTCAGCCTGATGTACGGCGACTGCAGGCTCAGGGGCGAGGAGGAGTACTTTGAGATCGTAAATGAGATCGAAGAGGATATCCGGAAGGAGCAGCAGATAGCTGAACAGTCAGAGACAGCGGAGAGCTGAACAGACAGGGGAGAATTATGGCAGAACAGCGTAATCTTTCTCAGGTACAGCAGATCATCTGGGATATTATGAAAGAACTGAAACCGTACCTCGAGGAGCGGAAAATCCCGTATTTCATGCTGGGCGGGACGCTTCTGGGCGCGGTGCGCCACCAGGGCTTCATCCCATGGGACGACGACATCGACATCGGGATACCCAGGGCGCAGTATGAGCGCTTTCTTGAGGACGTAGGCAGTCATCTTCCGCCGCATCTTCGGCTGCGCACGTTCCGGAACAGCCCGGATCACGGATACTATTTTGCCCGGGTTGTCGACACGCGGCACACTATGCGTCGCCTGGGGAGCGAGGAGACGCGTGACGAGGAGGTCTGGGTCGACATCTTTCCGCTGGACGGGATGCCGCGCCGGCCGCTTGTCCGGAGAATACACATGTTCCGGCTGCTTTCGGCGCGTTTTTTCTACCATGTGTCAACCTTTGAGCGGGTAAATGTAAAGAGACCGGGCAGGCCGCTGTACGAGCGAATCGCGATCCGGTTTTTGCAGATCACCAGATTCGGCAGAAATCTGGACAGCCGGCGGCAGCTGGAAAAAATTGACCGGCTGCTGAAGAAGTATCCGTACCGCAAATCGCCGTATGTCATCAATTTCATGGGACAGTATATCTTCAAAGAAATGTTCCCGCGGGCGTATTACGGAAGAGGAAAGCGGTATCCGTTTGAGGACACAATGCTGCCGGGTCCTGTGCAGGCAGACCGGGTACTGCGGCAGATGTACGGCGACTATATGAAGATTCCCGAAAACAAAAATGCACATGCAGCGGAGTTTGTAGAATGAGTGAACAGAGAATACTGCAGGTCGTCACCGGAAATTTTGGTTCCGGCGGACTGACCCAGATCGTATATTGCTGGGGACAGAAGCTGTATGCGGAGGACGTCATCTTTGATTACCTCTGCAGAAAAAAATACCCATGCGGGTCGTATCTTACGGAAATACACAGGATGGGCGGACGCGTCAGCAGGCCAAAGCGTCCGGTTAACGGAATCCGCGCACAGATTGACCTGGCAAGGCGGCTGCGCGTCGTTCAGGAGAAAGCGCAGTATGATATCGTGCATATCCACTCGGATTCCACCTACAATATGCTGACGGGGATTCTGGCTGCCAGACGGGCAGGATTCCGGAAAATTATTCTTCACGCTCACAGTGCCGGAATGGAGACACATACCTCCCGCGGCATCTCGCTGCGGTATCTCTCGAAAATCGCTGCGCACCGGATCTGCAGGGCAGTACTTCCCGCAGAGGACGCCGTGCTCTGTGCCTGCTCAGAGAAAGCTGCAGACTGGATGTACCGGCGGCGGCTCCGCAGAAAGGTCCGGATCATTGACAATGGCGTGGATCCGGGACCGTTCCAGTTCTCCAGATTTGTCAGGAAGGATGTCCGGGACAGTCACTCATGGAACGGCAGATTTGTGATCGGCCATGTCGGCCGCTTCGCTTATCAGAAGAACCACACATTTATTCTGGAACTGGCAAAGGAGCTGAAGCAGACACTTCCGGAGGCGCTGATCGTCCTGGTAGGAGAGGGAGAGCTGTTCGGAAGCATCTGCAGACGGGCAAGCCGGGAACACCTCGACAACATTGTCTTTGAGGGCAGGTCAGATGAGGTAAACCGGCTCCTGCAGGCATTTGATCTCTTTATTCTCCCGTCACATTTTGAGGGACTTCCGGTCTCGGCTGTAGAGGCGCAGATGGCAGGGCTTCCGTGTCTGGTCTCAGATCAGATCGACCGCGCCTGCAAGGTTCTTCCGGATCTGCAGTTCCTGCCGATTGACAGCGGAACAGATCTGTGGGTGAAGGAGATCGTCAAGAGCTGCAAGACCGCCCGCAGTCTGGATCCTGCCGGCAAGCTGGAGGCAGGGCGCAGGCGGGCGCAGGCATCCCGGCGGATGATGCAGTCAGATTATAATGTCAGCCACACCATCCGGCAGCTGATGGATATTTATGCGAGCGAGCAAGCTTGAGTATTACCGGGAAAACAGCCATGAATGAATTGGAACTGCAAAAACTGCACAGCCTGGAGCTGGAGCTTGCGAAAGAACTGCGGCGGATCTGCGCGAGACACCGTATCCGGTACTTCATGATTGCCGGGACGCTGCTGGGCGCTGTGCGCCATGGCGGGTTCATCCCCTGGGATGAGGATATGGATTTCGGCATGCTCCGCGCGGACTACAACCGGTTTCTCGCCGCCTGCGAGACGGAACTGGATCACGGCCGGTTCTTTCTGCAGACGACGGACACGGATCCGGCCTACACCTACGCGTTTGCCAAACTCAGGCTGAACGGGACAGAGATCGTCGAGGCGCTCTCGCAGGACGCGGGCGCGCACAATGGGATATACATTGATATTTTTCCCTTCGACAATGTGCCGGATCAGCCGGTGCTGCGCCGGCTGCACAGGCTGGAACGCTATGTCTGGAAGAATATGCTCGCGGTCCGGCTCGGCTACCGCAACGGGCAAAAGCGCGCGGCGATTCTCCAGAAAATGCTGAAGACGGCAGCGGCAGTTCTCCCGCATCGTTTCATTCTGAGGCAGAAGGAGCGCGCCTTCGTCCGGTATAACGGACGGCAGACGAAGAGAATCGTCACGGCAGAAGGCAGCTACCGCTACGACCGGGAAACCATACCGGCACGTTATGCCAGAAAACTGCGCAGCCTGCCGTTTGAAGACACCACATTTCCGGCGTTTACCGAGTACAGGGAATATCTGGAACACATGTACGGGGACTACATGCAGCCCCCGCCGGCAGATCAGCGGGACAAGCATACCGTGCTGCGGGTGGATTTCGGGAACTGTCAGGAATCCGGAAGTGCGGAGCAGGGACTGGTCTCGCGCCGCTGAACACAGACGCAGCAGTTCGGCAGTGTGGACTAGGGTCTCACGCTGCTGAACACAGATCAGGCAATACGGTCGGCGTATCTGCGGCCTGTGGATTTGCGATCTGTCTGTAAGTATGCTATGATACACCTTATGTATCGCGTCAGACCCCGGCCAGGCAGGAAAACCGCGGGACCGTGAGTGTGGTATAAGTGCGCCGAGGAGGCGCAGACAGGGGTAACTGCAGTTCGATCACGGGGAGGATCGGATTATGCATCAGAGGGAAAAGGGCAGATGGCTCAAGCATTTCGACTTCATGGCGCTGGACGTTGCCACAGTCGAACTGGTCTTCTGGGTTGTCTGTCAGATCCGTATGAGAATCATGCACTGGCAGTTCAGGCAGGTATACAGGAGCACACAGATGGTGCTTCTGGTACTGGCTGTTTTTGTCGTGGTTCTGCTTCCCCTCCACAAGAACATCCTGAAGCGCGGCCCGCTTCACGAGCTGGCCGAGTCGCTGAAGTACGTCTCGATCCTCGCGGTCGGCATCATGCTTTATCACTTTCTGACACAGCGCGGCACGATGTTCTCGCGAGGTATTTTCCTGATTTTCTGGGTTGCCGCTGTTTTTGTTATCTGGCTGGTCAGAACCATCTACAAGGTACTTTTAAAGCGCGTTTTTCTGAAAAGGGCGGTGCTGCCGGAGCTTGTGCTGGTCACGTGCAGCGAGAGGGCGGCCGATAACTATAAAAATCTTGAGAAGTACGGAAAAAACCGGTATCGGATCAGCGGCGCGCTGATCATGGAGGCGGACGGCAGTTTTATCTCCGGGAAAAACCGCGCCGGGAAGGATCCGGCCGTATCTGCTCAGACCCAGTCGCCCGGACAGCATGACAGATCTGCCGGGGAACCTGCGCAGACCTTCGGAATCCCGGACGAAATGATCATTGGCGATTTCAGCGCTTTCGGCGATTATTTTCTGAATCACCCGGTGGACGAGGTCTATATTGATCTGGACCAGCAGAAGCTGGAAAACAAGCTGGCGAAGGATCTGATCACGCAGGGCATCACGGTGCATATCGCGCTGACAAAGCAGTTTCGCGGGCTCCCGAATCAGGAGCTGGAAACGTTCGGCGGGAGATCTGTGATGACCAGCGCGGTGCAGTCCGTCTCTGCCGGGAAGCTCATGATCAAGCGGCTGATGGATATCATCGGCGCCGTTCTCGGCCTCGTGCTGACAGGAATCGCGTTCCTGGTTTTTGCGCCTGTGATCTGTCACCAGTCAAAAGGACCGGTCTTTTACTCACAGATCCGGATCGGGCTGAACGGGCGGCGGTTCCGGATTTACAAATTCCGCTCCATGTATCCCGACGCGGATCAGCAGAAGGCTGCCCTTCAAAAGGAAAGCAAGATGCAGGGGCTGATGTTCAATGTGGACAACGACCCGCGCATTATCCCGATCGGACGGTTTATGCGGAAATATTCGATCGATGAGCTTCCTCAGTTCTGGAATGTTCTGAAAGGTGATATGAGTCTGGTCGGCACGCGTCCTCCGACGGAGGATGAGTGGAAGCAGTACAGCCCGCACCACCGCGCGCGCCTGTCCGTAAAGCCCGGACTGACCGGCATGTGGCAGACAAGCGGCCGGAGTGACATCGTCGATTTTGAGCGGGTTGTCGAGCTCGATATGAAGTACATCCGGGAGTGGAGCCTGAAGCTGGATTGTAAGCTTCTGCTCAGGACCATACGGGTCGTCTTTGGCGGGCAGGGATCAAAGTAAGGTACTGCAGCAGAATAACGTGATTATTTTCTCTGATGATCGTTCGTTTTTTCTGAAGCAAACATAAATCAGGTAATTGCGAAACGCTTTCATATCTGCCAGAAGTTTCGCAATTGTTTAAAACATAAACTGGTACGAGGTAAGAATATGGTTCTTGGAGAGGCACAAAAAGACACACGCAGAATCGTCAAGACCTTCCGGCGGTACTTCTTCCTGTTTCAGGAGCTGGTCAAGCGTGATTTCAAGCTGAAATATAAGCGTACGGTTCTGGGTATGTTCTGGAGCGTACTGTCACCGCTGCTCTCACTGCTGGTTATGCGGGTTGTCTTCTACAATTTCTTTGGAAGAAATACGCCGCACTACACGACCTACCTGTTTGCGGGAAATATCGTGATGTCCTATTACAGAGAAGCGACCAACACAGGTATGAACAGTCTTTACGCAAACCGGAAAATCCTTTCAAAAATCAATGTGCCGAAGTACTTGTTCATTCTGTCGAAAAACGTGTCATCGTTTATCAATTTTCTGCTGACGATCGGCGTGTTTTTCGTGTTCTGCGTGATCGACCACATTGATTTCGGTTTCCACATGGTTGCCATTGTCTATCCGGTCATCTGCATTTCGATGATCAGCATTGGCGTCGGCATGATCCTGTCGGCGATGTACATTTTTTTCAGGGACACGCAGTACCTGTACAGCGTTTTTCTGATGCTGCTGCAGTATCTGTCAGCAATTTTCTACCGGATTGATTCCTTCAGTCCGAAGGTTCAGCGCATGTACCTGCTCAATCCGGTATACGTCATGATCAAGTATATCCGTCTGGTCGTGATCGAGTGTAAAATCCCCTCACCGGCCTACCACGGCCTGTGTGCGTTTTACGCGCTGATATTCCCGCTGATCGGGTTTATCATCTACAGGACACAGAACCACAAATTTATC
>JAFVEX010000193.1 GCA_017475785.1 Eubacterium sp.
GAGACAGATCCTGACAAGCTGAAATGCAATCACGAGGAAGCGTGAAAGATTTCTGGCATCAGATGGAGCACAAAGGATGGTTGTGTTTCACCTGATGCCAATTTTTTGCAAAGCAAATGTAGTCTATACCAATCGAAAAAAGTCTATTTCCATTTCAAAGCATAGTATGTTCCGGTTGTGTCCTCCCGTGGTTATTGATATGGATTGAACAAAACATAATCTATTGTTAGGACGGTACATTTTTTTGATTTCTCAAAATAATTGCATTTTCATCGTTTTTATTTCCGATATTGTTCAATCAGCCCGATGATGGTCTGAATCGCGTCGGCCTGCCTGCTGTTTTTCATGGCAGAAATGTATTCTTCACGGTTTTCATAGAGCTTCTTGAGCGCTTCTGTAAGGGACTGGCGCGTCATCTCTGCCTGCTGCATGACCATGCTGTAGCCCTGCTTTTCAAAAGATGCCGCGTTCAGCAGCTGGTCGCCCCGGCTCGCCTCCGCAGGAAGCGGGATCAGCAGATTTGGTTTGGCAAGTGCCTGCAGCTCGCAGATTGCGTTTGCGCCTGCCCGCGACAGCACGATATCTGCCAGCGCGAACAAGTCGGGAAGCTCCTTGCTGATATATTCGTACTGCACATATCCCTGCACGCCGCCGAGGGTTTGATCCAGATTGCCTCTCCCGCACAGGTGAACGACACTAAATGTTTTGAGCAGCTCCGGCAGTGCTTCGCGCAGACACTCATTCACTGCGACGGCGCCCAGGCTCCCTCCGATCATCAGAATAACCGGTTTGTCTGATGAAAGACCGGTAAAAGCGCGGGCTTTTTCCGCGCTGCCGCTCATCAGCTCCCGCCGGATCGGAGAACCGGTCAGAACAGCTTTTTCTTTAGGAAGATTGTTCAGTGTCTCCGGAAAATTGCAGCAGACCTTTACGGCGTTGGGGATGCAGAGCCTGTTCGCCAGCCCCGGCGTCATATCCGATTCATGGATAATCGCCGGGATCTTGCGCTGCCTCGCCGCAAGGACAACCGGAACCGCCACAAAGCCGCCTTTGGAAAAAATAATATCCGGATCCAGCTGTTTCAGAAGCTTTCGCGCGTCACCAATGCCCTTGATGACACGGAATGGGTCGGAGAGGTTCTTCAGATCAAGATAACGGCGCAGCTTGCCGGAGGAGATTCCGTAGTAAGGAATTCCGATATCCTCAATCAGCTTTCGCTCAATTCCGTCGCGGGAGCCGATATAGGAGATCTCATAGCCGGCTGCCCGCAGCTCTGGAATCAGAGCAATGTTTGGCGTGACGTGGCCGGCGGTGCCGCCCCCCGTCAGAACTATTTTTTTCATATTCTTCTCCCGACAAACTACAATTTATTCTGCGTACTTCCACGCGGTTTCCAGCGCCACCTTCATCATATCCGTAAATCCGTCGCGGATTTCCTCCGGTGTCAGGAATTCACCCTTGAAGATGTGATCGGAGACGGACAGGATTGCCAGCGCCCGTTTGTGCCATGCCATGGAAAGCGCGTACAGGCCGGCGGTTTCCATCTCAACGCAGAGATGCCCCATTGCGCGCCACTTTTCGTTGACGTTCGGGATTGCGTTGATAAAGGTGTCTGTGGAGAGTACCGGACCGACCTTGATGGGGATGTTCATGGCTTCGCCAGCTTCAACGGCTGTCTTCAGGAGCCCCCAGTCTGCGGTCGGCGCGAGATTTGCCGGGAAGTCATACTGGGACGCAAAGTTCGAGTTTGTGGAGGCGCTCATCGCGATGATGACGTCCTTCAGGTTGATGTCGTCTGTCAGTGCGCCGGTGGAGCCGACGCGGATGATCGTCTCGACATCGAACTGGTTATACAGATCTGTCGCGTACAGGCATGCGGAAGGGATGCCCATGCCGCTTCCCATGACGGAGATCCGGCGGCCCTTGTAGGTTCCGGTGTAACCGAGCATGTTGCGGACATCATTGAAGAGAATGGGATTCTCCAGATATGTTTCCGCAATGTATTTCGCGCGGAGCGGATCGCCCGGGAACAGGACGACCTTCGCGACGTTTTCTTTTTCGGCCTTGATACAGCCGGTGATGGATGTGATAACTGCCATGATTTTTCCTCTGTTTTCTACAAATGAATTCGATGTTGAATGCGGGCCGTCCACCCGGAAATTCTGATTGAAAAAAATATTACCGGAACAGCGCCGCCAGGCTTTCTGTGTACGGCGGCCGGCAGATGCCTTTTTCCGTGATAATCGCGGTGATCAGGGAGTGGTCTGTCACGTCAAAAGCAGGGTTGTAGCATTTGACATCTTTCAGGGCGACCGGTTCTGCGTAGAACATTTCCTTGATCTCGTCCGGCTTGCGCTGCTCGATTTTGATCTGATCTCCTGTCGGACAGTTCATGTCGATGGTCGAGGTCGGCCCGAGCACATAAAACGGGATGCCGTAGTGCTTCGCGAGGATCGCCACGCCGCTGATACCGATTTTGTTTGCCGCGTCACCATTCGCCGCGACGCGGTCGCAGCCGACCATGCATGCCTGCACCCAGCCGTTTTTCATCACGATGCTTGCCATGTTGTCGCAGATCAGGGTCACGTCGACCCCGGCACTGTGCAGCTCATAAGAAGTGAGGCGCGCGCCCTGCAGCAGCGGACGGGTTTCATCCGCAAATACTTTGATCTGCACGCCTTTTTCCGCTGCCAGAAACAGCGGGCCCTGACCGGTCCCATAGCGGGAGGTCGCGAGCGGTCCCGCATTGCAGTGCGTCAGAACGCCGTCTCCGTCCTTCAGGAGAGAGAGCCCGTATTCCGAGATGGCGCGGCACATCGCGATGTCTTCTTCGTGAATCGCGCGGCACTCTTTTCCGAGAAGTTCCAGAATGTCGGTGACCGGCATGCCGGCATGATCACGGACTACCTGTTCCATTCTGCGCAGCGCCCAGCTCAGGTTCACAGCGGTCGGGCGGGATGAATTCAGGAACTCAGCCTGTCTGTGGAATTCTTCAAAGAACGTCTCGTAATCGCCGGTCTCAATCTGCTGCGCCAGCACGTAGATGCCATAGCCCGCCGCGATTCCGATCGCCGGCGCTCCGCGCACCTTCAGCAGGTGGATGGCGTCCCAGATTTCCTGCGCGGTACGCAGATGAATATACTCTATGTGATTCGGAAGCCTTGTCTGGTCAATGATGATGACGGATCGGCCATCATCAGACAGCCGGACGTTGTCGATATGGGTTACTTTTTTGAGCTGATCGGAACTCATGATGCTTGAAATTCCTCCTGTCTGCTGACGAAAAACGGCTTTTCTTAAACGGTTTCTTCCATATTTTATCGCACACGGGCAAAAGATACAAGCTTGAGTCTGTCTGCGTGAGGGAGCCGCTTCGTCCGTCACGCGTGCAGGATACGCCAGCGTGTTTGCCCGGCGTGAGGAATCTGTTTGCATGGGTGTGACGGTTGCCGTATAATGAAGGTGCGGCACAGGTGCGTATCGTTATCTGCATTTTTACAAGGCGCGGCACAAATGCGTATCGATATTTGCTATTTGACAAGGCGCGGCACAAGCGCGCATCGTTATCTGCATTTTGACAAGGCGCAGCGCAAATGCGTATCGTTTATTTGCTTATCGACAGTCAGCAAGAGCAGGCGGGGAGAGACTTTCCGGCCGTCTGTTCGGCGTTGAGGCGTAATGGAAAAAAATCCGGGCAAAGCGGGGGAAGACTTATGAAGATTACATTTCTTGGCGCGACACACGAAGTTACCGGCAGCTGTTACTACATTGAGGCTGCGGGGTGCCGTTTTCTCGTGGATTACGGCATGGAGCAGGGACTTAACATTTATGAAAATATGCCGATTCCCGTGCCGCCGTCCGACCTGGACTTTATGCTGCTGACGCATGCCCATATCGATCACTCAGGCCTGATTCCGAAGCTGTACGCGGAGGGTTTCCGGGGAGATATTTATACGACAGAGGCGACGGCGGATCTCTGCAGCATTATGCTGCGTGACAGCGCGCATATTCAGGAATTTGAGGCGGAGTGGCGCAACCGGAAGGGGAAGCGCCTGGGCAAAGAGGAATATATTCCGCTGTACACGATGGCAGACGCGATGGAGGCCATCGCGCATCTGCGCGGCGAGCCGTATGACATGACTGTGAAAATCCGGGACGGCATCCGCGTGCGGTTCGTGGACGCGGGGCATCTGCTGGGCTCTGCCAGCATTGAGCTCTGGCTGAAGGAGGGAGATACAGAGAAGAAAATCATCTTCTCCGGCGATATCGGAAATCTCGATCAGCCGCTGATCAACGATCCGACCTACCTGAAAGAAGCCGATTATGTGGTCATGGAGTCGACGTACGGCGACCGGTCGCACGGCGAGGGGAAGCCGGACTATGCAGGAGAACTCGCCCGCGTAATTCAGCGGACGCTGGACCGCGGCGGCAATGTCGTTATACCTTCTTTCGCCGTCGGCAGAACACAGGAAATGCTGTACTTTATCCGGCAGATCAAAGAGCAGGGTCTGGTGCAGGGGCACGGGAATTTTCCGGTGTTCATCGACAGCCCGCTGGCAATCGAGGCGACGACGATTTTCGACAAGCATTATCTGGACTGCTTCGACGCGTCCGCGCGGGCGCTGGTGGAGCAGGGGATCAATCCAATCCGGTTTTCCGGACTGAAGACAGCCATCACCTCAGATGATTCGAAGCTGATCAATCTGGACGAGACGCCGAAAGTGATCATCTCCGCGAGCGGCATGTGCGACGCCGGCCGCATCAAGCATCATCTGAAACATAACCTGTGGCGGAAAGAAAGCACCATCCTGTTCGTCGGCTACCAGTCTGTCGGGACGATGGGACGCGCGCTGATCGACGGGACGAAGGAAGTGAAGCTCTTTGGCGAGCAGATCGCTGTCGCTGCTGAAATTACTTCGCTGCCGGGCATCAGCGGCCACGCGGACAACGCCGGCCTGATGAAGTGGGCCTCATCCTTTGAAGAAAGCAAGCCGGAGCGCGTGTTTGTGACACACGGAGAGGATACCGTTACAGAGATCTTTGCGGAGCGCCTGCGCGATGAGCTGGGATACGACGCAGTCGCGCCGTTTTCCGGCTGGGTACTCGATCTTCTGACAAATGAGCTGCTCGAGACGCCGGAAGGCATCCGCATCGCGAAGCCGCAGAAGGCTGCCGCCAGAAAGGCGCAGTCCGTATTTGAGCGGCTGTGGGCTGCGGGTCAGCGGCTGCTGACCGTAATCCGGCACAACGAGGGAGGAACCAACAAGGATCTGGCGAAGTTTGCGGATCAGATTAATTCACTGTGTGATAAGTGGGACAGATAAGGAAGTGGAAAAAATGTCATTAACGGGAATCATTGGTGCCATGGAGGAGGAGGTCGCCGCGCTGAAGGGTGAGATGACCAACGTCGACGCGCGCCGTAAGGCCGGCATGGAATTTCTGCGCGGAACGCTCTGCGGCAGGGAAGTTGTCGTGGTGCGGTCCGGCATCGGAAAAGTGAACGCAGGCCTGTGCACGCAGATCCTGGCGGATGATTATGGTGTGTCCGCTGTGATCAATACGGGAATCGCGGGCAGCCTGCAGGCGGAGATCAATATCGGCGACATCGTTGTCTCGACAGACGCGCTGCAGTACGATGTGCATGTGGAGGCTTTTGGGTACGCGCCCGGGCAGATTCCGCGGATGGATACGCTTGCGTTCCCCGCGGATCCGGAACTGGCCGGACTCGCAGAGACGGTCTGCC
>JAFVEX010000194.1 GCA_017475785.1 Eubacterium sp.
AGCAGCGGCAGCGGGTACAGCACGTACGATGGGTATGACATGTCCCAGGGAAGTGAGCTGGGGAGAAATGTAACGATTCTTTACCGGAATGAAGGAGACGAATCGGATTCCTGGTTTGATGTGAGCGTCACAAAATCCGGAAAAAAAGGAGGCTGGTACGTCTCCTCCAATCAGCTGTTTGCAGACAACCTGCAGCTGGTCGTCCCTTCTGGCGCAGAGGTATCGGTGGACGGCGTCACGCTTGAGCCTGATGAAGGAGGGGATTATTCCCTGACAGACAATGGTGACGGAACTGCGGCGTATCAGATCAGCCGCCTGTTTACCGGAAGGCACCTTGTGACCGTCGCGGCAGATGGCAGAGAAGAAGCCGCGCGCGTCTGGGAAGTGTACGGCGATGGGGACTATTATGAAGTGACAGATCTGCTGTACAGTGAAGCAGCCATAAACAATCTTCAGACGCTTGCCGCGGAGAATATGCGGCGGATCTATCAAGGGGCTCTGTCCGGTCAGGATTTCAGCGAATTAGCGGACATTTTTACATCTGACCAGGACATGCTGGAAAGCATCCGGCAGGCATATGAAAATATGCGGGAGGAGCTGGAAGGTGAGTATACGCAGGTGAACAGTCTGGATTTTTACAATATGCAGGCGTATTCCCAGAACTACGAGGCGCGGGTGACACTCTCGTTTGAGTATCAGGCTTCTTATACACGGAAATCCTGGTCTGATGAGCTTACGAATGAGAACACACAGAACTCTGACAGCCTGGACTTTGTTTTTGTCCAGGAAAACGGAAACTGGGTCCAGACCAGTCTGGGATGCGACGCGCTGTATTTTTGAGCAGAGAGAGGACTAACTGCTCTCAAATAAACAGGTTTTGATTCATTCGGCAGTGAAACAAAGGCAGAAGAATGCCTTGAGAAAAGGAGAGGAAAATGCCATATTGCGGACGATGTGGAAAATGGCTGGAGTCAGGCGAAACGTGCAGCTGCGGAGCAAAAGATCCCGGATCCGCGCGGATCAACGGCGTGAAGATGGAAGACGCGGCGCGGCGTGAGCAGACGTTTTATGATAAACAGAAAGCAGGGCAGGGACAATACAGCTCAGCGCAGGAGCAGTACCGGTCGGCGCAGGAACAGTACCGGTCGGCACAGGATCAGTACAGAGACGCGCAGAATCAGGCCGAAGGCTGGGAAGGGGAAGGAGCCGGCAGCCGCACCCCGTCATTCTGGATTGACTTTAAAAACAGGATCGGCATCGGAGAGCCGGAGACGAACGATGTGGATTATTACGAGAGGAATCTGAACATCGTTCCCCAGTGTGTCGATCCGGATTCCGGCGAAACGCCGATCAAACAGTATAACCTGGCGATTTTGAGAACCAGAATCATGTTTGCGCGCTCAGAAGGCAGACTTCAGGTCACAAATAAGCGTGTCATTTTCCGCGCAACCGGACGCTCCCTGATGGGGCGCACGACGCTGCAGCACGAATTTGCCATTGATGAGATCGCCGGGGCGAAGATCCGGCGCGACCACCGCCTCAGTTTCTTCAATCTGCTCGGCGCGAGCTGCGTGATGGGAGCAGGGGCTTATCTTGCAGATATCATGTTTATGAAGCTGTTCTCGAGAATGATGTTCAACAATGGTTCCACGGTATTTCCGGGTCTCCTGACACTGGTGCTGGCGGTTCTCGCGGTAATTCCGTTTTTTACGGTGTACAAGAAATTTCCGCTGAAGCTGCTGTTCTTGTCGATTGCATTCGGACCGGTGCTGGTCATGCGCCAGTTTACGAGGAACAATGCGTGGATGATTCCGCTGGTGATTCTGGCTGCTCTCATGATATTTACCACGTTCATCATATGCTTCGTGCCGAATCTGATTATGGAAATCGAGACAAATGGTACACAGCCAGCTGTTGAGATCCGGCGGAAGGAGAGCAGCCTGTTTAATATGTGGCGCAAGCCGGAATACACCGGATTCGCGGAAGTGATCCCGTGGAAGGATACGGAGATCGCGATTATTGAACTTTGGGCGATGATCAGTGATATACAGAAATACGGTGACTCCGCGATTCAGCAGTGGCGCGGATGATGGCGGAAAACAGCCGCCCCGGACAGGCGGACAGTGCATGATACTATGACGCGTCATGCAGAAAGGCAGGGCAGATGGATTTTCAGACTATATTGGCCGATACCAGGACAGCCTACGAAAAAAAAGAATTCTTTGAGCTGCTGACCGGACAGAAGGGTTACAAACTGCAGGTGGTGGATGTGCCGATAGATGTGCCGACAGACTGGACACGAGTTATCCCTCTGGGGATACACGCGCTGTACCGGGAAACGCAGGAGGAGCAGGTGCTTACTGATTATGTAGAAGCGATCAGCAGGCTGATCAGCGGGACGCCTACAGAGGTGTGGATCGCCGCCTACGTCTTGTTTGTCCAGATCAGCACCGAGTACAGAGGGAAAGCGTCCTTCATCCTCAACAGAGATGTATTTCCGCCTTTCCACAAGGCAGTTGAGAAAAACCGGGCATGGCTGGAAAAGCACAGCTACGGGCGGAAGATGTCGATGTACGAAGATATTTTCCGGCTGAATAAAAATCTCATGGAAAATCATCAGACGTCAATGCTTCCGTAGCGGAGGTTCCGGACATGGTCAGAAGTACAGATTTACAGGACTATTGCGAAAAAACAGGAATGACACCAGAGGAAGTTGGTTCGCATTTGGACCAGTTTAATGATGGTGCGTCTTTATTGATGTCTGATGAAGCATATGCAGCCTATGTGCAGGGTGATGACTGGATTGCTGACAGCATCGGCAGAGGACCGGACGCACATGATCCCAATGGCAGCATGTTTGTCGCGCCATCTGGAAAAATTGATGAGATATTAAAGAATTCCAACGGGGATATCAGTAAGATTGAAGAAGCACTGGGAATGGATCCTGGTGCTTTTGGAAATGGACCTCTTCACCGAGTAGACATTGACAATCCAAAAGACCACGGGCTGCGCATGGCAACAGGCGAAGAAGCCGGTGCTAATAAGAATTTCAATAACGGAAAGGGACTGGAAGGTTATCGGGGTCTGACCTCGGGCGGCGTACCAGAAGCTGTTATTGATAAAGTGCCTTCAAACGCAAATGATTTGCATGTCGGGTCTCTCATCGATACACACAGAACGGCGCTGCCTGCGCCGGAAATTGCAGGTCTTCTGCCTCCTGGAAAGGATGGGCCTCCGCCGGGAGGAAATGGC
Source organism: Eubacterium sp. (assembly GCA_017475785.1). The sequence goes on from JAFVEX010000194.1 coordinate 3,253, forward strand.
AATACCCCTCCGCCGCCAGGAGGAGCGGCTGCTCCTGCGCATCCGTCAACTGGAAATGGTGTGCCTGCACTTCCGCCTGGCAAGGAGCCTTTGCCGCTCTCGCCTGGATATCCTGTTCCGGTCTCGCAGAATACGGATAATCCCGAGGGTACGAAGGAGAAAGGCGAAGGAGAAGTTCCGAACGAACCTCAAACGGCAGAAGCAGATAATACTAATCCGGACGCAGATAAAAGCACACAGACTCAGACTCCAGAAAGTACTGAGAACACGGGAAATGCAGAGAATGCAGAAGGTGCCGGAAATGAGGAAGATGCCGCAAATGCGAATCATGCAAGTGACGCTGAAAATGCTGACAGTGCAGACAATACAGAAGAACACGCAAATGATGGGAAAGATCAGGGTAATGAGGTAGATACAGCCAATTCCGAGGATCCAAATAAAGATAGTTCAAAGGATCCGAATGAACCCGTAGACGAGTCTGGGACGGAAAATCCCACGGATACTCCCGGAGAAGAAACTCCTGATGACGGTCCGGGAGAAGAAGCCCCCGAAGATGGTCCAGGAGAAGAAGCCCCCGAAGACGAGCCGGGCGAGGAAGGCTCGTCGGAAGGCGAGGGAGAAGGAGACGACGTAGAC
>JAFVEX010000195.1 GCA_017475785.1 Eubacterium sp.
AGGAAAAAAATCAGGAACAGGAGCTGACGCTCGAAGAAGCCTTCGAGACACTGGATTCTCTGGCGGAGCAGCTTGAAAACAAGGACATTTCGCTGGAGGAGTCCTTTCAGGTATACCAGAAGGGTATGGAGCTTTTGAAGCAGTGCAGTGAGAAGATTGATACAGTGGAAAAGAAGATGCTTCAGGTGAACGCGGACGGGACGCTTGCGGAGTTTTGAATATGAATTTTGAACAAACTTTAAGTAAGAAAACCACATGGGTGCAGAATGCAGTAGCAGAATATTTCCCTGACAAATCCCGATTTATTTCTTTACCGCTTCTGCCCGCGCATCAATTCTGCCGTCCCGCACATAGATCCGCAGCAGGTCACCGGGCGCGGTCTCTTTTACACTTGTGATTCCATGTCCTTCTGCATTTTCAACTCTGGCGTATCCCTGATTGAGTTTGTTCAGAGGGGACAGACCTTCAAAGCTCTTAATCAGAAGCTGGAGGCGGTGTCTCTTTCCTGTGAGGATGTCCTGCATCAGCCGGGGCAGCCGCTCCTGCAAATGCTCCATATGCAGTTTATCCCGTTCCACGGTACGTGTCACATACAATTCCATTCGCTGCTGCAATTCTGTCAGCTGTTTCCGGTAACGGTCAATCTGTTTATCGGGGGCAAGATAATTCCACCTGGTAATCCGCTGTTTCAAGCCGTCGCGCGCATGCTGCAGATTACCCGTCATACCCATCTGAATCCGCCGCTCAGCCCGCTCCAGGCGTGTGAGAATTGCCGCAGCGTCTGCAACCGCAAGTTCAGCTGCTGCTGATGGGGTCGGCGCACGCAGATCTGCCACATAATCTGCGATCGTCGTATCCGTTTCATGGCCAACCGCAGAAATAACCGGCGTCTCACAGTCAAAGATTGCCTGTGCCACCTCACGCTCATTGAATGCCCACAGGTCTTCGATGGAGCCGCCGCCTCTTCCGACGATGATACAGTCAAGTCCCATGGCATCCAGCGTCTCAATTCCCCGCACTATGCTTGCGGCAGCATCTTCTCCCTGTACAAGCGCCGGATACAAAATCAGCTGTACATATGGATTTCTTCGTGTGGAAATATTTCTGATGTCCTGGATCGCCGCACCGGTCGGAGCGGTTACAATTCCAAGCGTTTTGACATAGGCCGGAATCGGCTGCTTGTACATTGGATCAAACAGCCCCATCTCCTCCAGTTCCTGCTTCAGACGCTGAAATTTCTCATATAGAATTCCAGCTCCGGCAAGTTCGATTTTTCTGGCATAGAATTGATATCGGCCGTCCCGATCAAACACATCAACCGCGCCGGTTACTACGACGCGGTCTCCTTCTTTCATACGAAAATCCAGTCCGCGGCGCGCACTGGAAAACATAACACAGGATATTGCCGATGACGCATCTTTCAGCGTGAAATAGATGTGTCCCGATCGATGATAGGTACAATTGCTCACCTCTCCGCTGACAGAAAGCCTCTGCAGCAAAAAATCCTGAGCAAACATATTTTTGATATAAGAATTAATCTGACTGACGGAATATATATTACTCACGAATCCATCCTGGCAATCTTTCCGAGGATGCCGTTTACGAATGAGGCAGAATGATCGCCTCCATATTTCTTGGCAATCTCAACGGCTTCGTTAATCGCGACACCGGTCGGAATTTCCTCATCAAAACGGATTTCATATACGGCAAGACGCAGCAGATTCAGATCCACCTTGCCCATACGTCCGGTGCGCCAGCCTTCGCTTGTCTCGTCAAGCAGACTGTCGATCTCCGGCTTCCTCTGTAAAATGTCACTCAGTTTTTCCCTGATATACGCTGCTTCTTTTTCCCTAGGAACCGCCGG
>JAFVEX010000196.1 GCA_017475785.1 Eubacterium sp.
GCCGATGACAAGGCCTTCCTCTGAGAACGCACTCTGAGAACGTCCGTAGACAATCTGCAGAAACAGTTCGCGCATTGCCGTATTGATTGCGTCACAGACCAGGTCTGTGTTGAGTGCCTCCAGAACAGTGCGTCCCGGCAGAATCTCTGATGCCATCGCCGCGGAATGAGTCATGCCGGAGCATCCGATCGTCTCAATCAGTGCTTCCTGAATAATTCCTTCCTTCACGTTCAGGCTCAGCTTACAGGCGCCCTGCTGCGGCGCGCACCAGCCGATGCCGTGCGTGAAGCCGGATACATCCTTCACTTCTTTTACCTGAACCCACTTTGCCTCCTCCGGAATTGGGGCTGCGCCGTGGTTGACGCCCTGACGGACAGGACACATATTCTCAACTTCGTGTGAATAAGTCATTACACCATACTCCTTTCGTTAGATAAGCCTCTTACATCGTTTATTTTATTATAAATTACCCATGTCCGTAAAGAACTTTTTGCACGCGGACATAGTATAATACATATTTAGAACCTGTTTAAAAAAACTGTATTTAAAAAAACACTTTTAAAAAAAATTACACCTGCCTGTCAGATTCCGAGAAGATGAATCGTATCATAGATGAAGGCCTTCAAATCAACAGAAACCGGAGTATTGATTATGCCATACATGGATCACCAAAACGCGCAGCGTCTGGTCGACACCTATTCGGATCTGATTCTGCGGATCAGTCTGATCTATCTGAAGCAGACCTGCGACGCGGAAGATATCTGTCAGGAGGTTTTCCTGAAGCTGCTGTCCAATGATCTGGTCTTCGATCAGCCGGCGCACGAGAAGGCATGGATTATCCGCACGGCCATTAACGCCTGCAAGGATCACCTGCGAAAAGCATTCTTAAGGAAAACTGTCCCGCTGGAATACTGCGAAGATCAGCCGGCACAGCCGCACGAAAAGGAGCCGGAGCTCATCGATCTTGTCATGAGACTCCCTGAGAACTGCCGGATCAGCATTCTCCTGTATTATTACGAGGGATACTCGGTGAAGGAAATCGCAACCCTGCTGGAGAAGCGTGAAAACACCATCTCCGCCTGGCTCTCCCGTGGCAGGAAGCGGCTGAAGAAGCTGATTGAGAAAGAACATGTGGAACTGGTTCCAGCCGACTGCAGATATTCTGCCGGATCACACACTGAGAAAGGAGCGGCGCAGCATGTCTGAGACATTCGAAAAACAGTTAGAAAACGAATTGAAAACATCCATGGAGGCGGTCCGATTCACATCCGGCCAGAAGAACCTGTTGTATCAGAAACTGATCGCTGAAGAAATTGGAGGTACTATTATGAAAACAAGAAACCGCAGGCGGCCTGTCCGCAAAATTGCTGTTGTCGCCGCTGTTTGTATCATGGCCATGGCAGGAACCGTATTTGCCGGGGGAAAAATCGCGACCATGTACGGATCTTCGGTTGGCGGTTTTGAGACCACTTCCTATGACGGACTGGAAAAGCTGTCCAAAAATACAGTTCCCGGGGTCTCCCTTCCGGAAGAATTTCAGAATGGGTTCCGGTTTGCGGGAGCTGTCACCGAAGATGTGGCCGGGGCAGATGAAGCCGGAAATGAAGTGAGCCGCTGGAAGGAGCTGAACGTATCGTACGAAGACGGTTCCGGACGTAGAATCACCATTAACACAGCGTCTGCAGAGAATCGGGAAGCACTGGACGGCGAAGAACCTGCGCCGACTGAACAGCGCGGCATCAACGGCGTAACCGTCTCGTACAATTATGATGAGTATCTGTTTCTCCCTCCGGATGGAGAGCCCACCGAGGCAGAAAATGCCCGCGAAGCATCTGATGACCACTACTACATCAGCTACGGCAGCGCAGAGCGCGAAACTGTATTCTATTCCTTTGCGGGATTTGAAAAAGACGGTATCCACTACTCAATCTTTACATCTGATCCCGTCGACCGGGAGCTGCTGTACGACATGGCAGAAGAACTGATTGAAGCATGATTTAAATTCAGGCATGTGCTGTTTATTGCAGTACATGCCTGATTATCATTACCACAACCAGTATCACTGTTCCGATCGCAAAGACATTGAACAGCCAGTAGGAAGCAGCATCCAGAATTGCGCGCAGCCTCTGGACTACCCGCCAGAGCCGGTTTCCTCCTTTGTCCGGACCAATAAAGCTCAGAACCATGAGTGCCGCGAGCAGTATCAGTATGATGATTAAAAACTTTATGCCTGCTGTCATTGTTTCTTCCCTTCTGCCAGCTGTCGAGCCTCAACCAGCCCCGCGTTCACCAGCTTCTGCAGGCTCATTAAGATTCCGAATTTCGCGTGCGGCCAGGTCAAACCGCCCTGAAAATAAACTGCGTATGGCTCTTTGACCGGCCCGTCCGCGGACAGCTCGATTGAGGAACCCTGCACAAACGCGCCTGCCGCCATGATGACGTCACTGTCATATCCGGGCATTGCCCAGGGCTCAGGCACTACATGCGAATCGACCGGCGCGGCTGCCTGAATACCCTGACAGAACGAGATCAGGCCTTCTCTGGAACCAAAAACAACTGACTGGATGATGTCGTGCCTGTCCTCTGCGCCCCGGGGAACGACCTGATAACCCAGTTTCTCATAAACCGAAGCCGCAAAGATGGCTCCCTTCAGCGCCGCTGCCGTGACGGTCGGCGCAAGAAAGAATCCCTGGAAAAATGACTGCGTCACGCCCAGCGTCGCGCCGACTTCTTTTCCGAGGCCGGGCGTCGTCAGGCGGAATGCGGCGTTTTCTACAAACGGCTTTTTGCCTGCGATATATCCGCCGATCGGAGCCAGGCCGCCGCCGGGGTTCTTGATCAGAGACCCGGCGATCAGATCTGCGCCGACATCTGAGGGCTCCCGCGTCTCGGTAAATTCACCGTAGCAGTTGTCCACCATGCAGATCAGATCCGGCTTAAGTTCTTTCAAAAACCGAATCAACTGACCGATCTGCTCCACGGAAAAGGAAGGCCGTGTCTGATATCCCTTGGAACGCTGAATCGCCGCCAGCTTCGTCCGGTCATTCACTGCCGCCCGGATCGCGTCATAATCAAACGCTCCGTCCGGCAGCAGGTCAACCTGCCGGTACGTCACGCCATACTCCGCGAGCGACCCGTTTGACGGGCGGATGCCGATCACTTCCTCCAGTGTGTCATACGGCTTGCCCGCAGGGCACAGGAGCTCATCTCCAGGCCGCAGGTTGCCAGAGAGCGCAACCGCCAGCGCATGCGTTCCGCAGGCGATCAGAGGGCGCACCAGCGCGTCCTCTGTATGAAACGCCGCGGCGTAGACCGCCTCCAGCGTCTCTCTTCCGAGATCATTATAGCCATATCCGGTTGATGGAAACAGGCAGGCCTCTGAGACCCTGCAGTCCTGCATGGCGCCGAGCACCTTCAGCTGGTTATACTCGGCGATCTGATCGACCTGGCGAAAACGCTCCTCAAGCCCTTCCAGAATGCGCTCTCCGAATTCCAGAACGCCCTCGCTGATGCCGCGTGAGGCATACATTTCTCTTGTACAATCATTCCTCATTTTTCTTTCCATTCCTTATTTTCTTCTGCGGGCGTAGAACGGCGCGACCGCGTCAAAAGACTGCTTCAGCGCGCCCTGATTGCGAAGTCCGCGGACATTTTCCGTGTGCCTGGCGACAAAGCTCTCCAGCTTCCCCATGTACTCGTCACTGGTGATACTCCCCTCCGCAATGTATGTCAGTCCCTTTTCCCAGCTTGCGGTCAGCTCGGGATTCAACAGTGACCGGATCGACGCAAAAACGACATCATAGACCATCTCGCCCATCTGCGTCGGCGTGATCACCTGCGTCTTTTTGTTCAGCGACAGATACTTAATCGCAAACAGCTTTTTCAAAATTTCCGCTCTTGTCGCGGAAGTGCCGATTCCGCTGCCTTTTATCTGCGCGCGCAGCTCCTCATCCTCAATCAGCTGTCCCGCATTTTCCATCGCAAGAATCATGGATCCGGATGTGTACCGCTTCGGCGGAGAAGTCTCGCCCTCACGGATCCGGTACCCGCCAAGCGGGATTCTGTCTCCTTTTTTCAGCTTTGCGAGGCGTTCCAGAACCGCCTTATCCGCGACATCCGTCTCTTCCTGGCCGTTGTCTCTGCCAGTCTGTGCGTCGCCGGATCCTGCTTCTCCATTGCTGATTTGCCGGCCATTGCTGTCTTTTCTGTCCTCCTGACCGCTTTCTTTTTTTGGAAGGCCTGCCACCACGAGATATCCCGGCTGATCCAGAATCCGGAAGGAGGTGTGAAAGCGCTCATGATCCACTTCTGTCACAAGCTGTA
>JAFVEX010000197.1 GCA_017475785.1 Eubacterium sp.
ACAGGCGGAGCATGACGAGCTTGCTTCTGCGGTACTGGTGACAACCAGCCGGGAACTGGCAGATAGCGTTCAGCAGGAGATTGCAGCGTTTCTGGAAAAACTGGAGAGGCGGGTAATCATTGAAAAATCGCTGGAACAGTTTGGGATGATTCTTATTGCAGATACCATGGAAGAGGCAATTGAAGCAGTTAATGATGTCGCTTCAGAGCATCTTGAAATCGTCACCCGGAATCCGTTTGAAGTCATGGCAAAAGTCCGGAACGCAGGCGCAATGTTCCTGGGACCGTACAGCAGTGAACCACTTGGTGATTATTATGCCGGTCCGAACCACATTTTACCGACAAACGGGACGGCCAGATTCTTCTCACCGCTTTCTGTTGATGATTTTGTAAAAAAATCCAGCGTGATACATTATTCAAAAGAAGCGCTTGGTGCGGTGCATATCTTAATCGAATCATTCGCAAAAAGCGAAGGTCTGACTGCACATGCCAATTCCATTGCGGTCCGGTTCGAGGATGAGGCGGGAGAATGATTCCTGAAGCGCGGTTAGAAGAATCCAGGTCTGATGCACAACACCTGTGTGATGCGAAAATGGTGCAGTACACACCTGTGTGATGTGAAAATGGTGCAGTAGATACCTGTGCAGGAGGTAATAAATGAGCCGTACAGCTGTAATCCACAGAAAAACAAATGAGACAGATATTACTCTGGAACTGAACCTTGACGGAAACGGTTCCTATGAAATCAATACGGGCGTCGGATTTTTTGATCATATGCTCGCAGGGTTTGCGCGGCACGGGCTTTTCGACCTGAAGCTGCTGGTGAAAGGAGATCTTGAAGTCGACGATCACCACACAATCGAAGATACCGGAATTGTACTCGGGCAGGCGGTCCGGGAAGCAGTTGGAGATAAAAAAGGAATCCGCCGTTACGGCAGCAGCATCCTGCCAATGGATGAGACGCTCGTTATGACTGCATGTGATCTCTGCGGCAGACCGTATTTTGTATTCTCCGGTGAATTTTCTACTGAGAAAATGGGAGATATGTCTACGGAAATGGTGCGGGAGTTTTTCTACGCCGTCTCTTACGGTGCAGAGATGAATCTGCATATGAAAATCCTGGACGGCATGAATGATCATCACAAGGCAGAGGCGCTTTTCAAGTCATTTGCAAAGACACTTGACATGGCAGTATCGTTTGATGCGCGCATCACGGATGTACTGTCCACGAAGGGAAGACTGTAAATCGGGATTTGTCGAAGAGGACGGCATCGTCAAACAGATTTCTCCTTCCGGACCGTTCGCACTCCGGTCCTCACGCAGCGGTACTAAACTCGCACTTCGCCAAGGCTCGTGTTCGTTAAGTGCCGGCGTTGCGGATGTCCGGAGGAGAAATTGTTTGTCTCAGCCTGTTCTTCGACTGCAGTAGGTACTAACGGCTGCTGTATACTTTAGTTTTTCACTGTGAGCAGCCGCATTGCCAAAATGTGAGCGACGCGCAATGCATGATCTCTAAGCGCGACTTGACAGGAAAAGTCCGGAGAAACAGAAGGTTAGAGTTCGTTGGCGCGCTGGTGAAGAGTTGCGCTTATAACGAATCGGCAGCACGCCTACGAACTCTTAGCTTGTGGTTCGATGGCTTTTCGTCCGGAGCGCGTCAGAGATCTTCATTGTCGCGGAGCGCAAATAGAAACAAACACCCAGACAAAT
>JAFVEX010000198.1 GCA_017475785.1 Eubacterium sp.
AATAAGAACGTTTGTGAAATCGTGAGTGAAATACTGACGCTTTGATATCAACAAATTCCCATTTGTCGGGATGACGCAAAATCGGAGTTTAGGAAACAGAAATGAAGAAGATGTTGAAGATATTGAAATGGATACTGATCGTTATTATTATTGCTGCTGTTGTTCTTATCATAAAAGTTATCCATGATCAGAAACTGCAGGCAGAAGATCAGCAGAATATGGTCAAGACCGATGAAGAACTGATCGGAGAGCATTTTTATCTGAAAAGAGACGGCAAGGAAGACGTCGACCTGAATCTTTATACTATTAATGACGGAACCGCACATCCTCTCATCATCAATATCCATGGCGGTGCTTTCATTGCCGGAGATGCAGATACACTGGACAGCCAGAGTGATCGGATATCTCATGACTGGAATGTCAATGTAGTAACCGTCAACTACAAGCTGATGAAGGGTGATTACACAAAGCAATATGCCGTCGACGAGATCAAGGACACGGTAAAGTACTTCATCGACCATTCGAACGAATACAGCGTTGATATCGAAAATATATACATTCTCGGTTACTCTGCCGGAGGTTATCATGCGATGGCTTCTGCCCTGCAGCTGCATCAGGAAGGGATCGATGTAAAAGGACAGATCATCTGCTATGGATTCTTAAGCGATATGATGGATCAGTTCAGTGAACTGTATGAGGAACAGAAAGGGACCATACCTCCTGCTTTATTCATCCTGGCAGGAGATGAGCCAATCGGAAAAAGCTCTATGGAATATGAAGAAGCTTTAAGAAAATGCGGTGTAAGCACTGAAGTTAAAACATATGATGGCGCAATTCATGGCTTCATTGAAGAAAACAATCCGGAATATGAAAAACTGCATTCACATGCCTCAATGTCTCCGGAACAGGAAACTATGGCAAGAGATGCAGAGAATTACATCAAAGACTGGATCGGCAGAAATCGATAACTTCCAGTTTTACAGCATAGGCGAAGGGAATGACAAGCATGAAACTTTACCATTACCCTAAAGGGCTTCAATGACTTCAAGACACTCTATCCTGATCTTGCGGCAGAGTGGTCTGATAAGAACGGTGATTTAAAGCCGGATCAGATCAACGAGAAATCGACCAAGAATGTTTGGTGGACTTGTAAGAAGTGCGGCAATGTGTGGAAGGGCGTCGTAAAGTCGAGAGTGAACGGACGAAAGTGCCCGGTGTGCTCTGAACGAGAGGTACTTGCCGGATATAATGATCTTGTAACAACAGACCCGCAGATCGTTATGGAATGGAATCGTACAATGAATGCAGGAGTAGCGCCATCCAGAGTATCACGCAATTCTCTTATACCGGTTTGGTGGAAATGCGCATTAGGACATACATGGAAGGACAGGATTTGCAGCCGAACAATAGATAAGGCTCCGTGCCCGACTTGTGAGGCTGAGTTTAGAAGAATGCTGCCACAACTGATGCTTCTGCGCTATTCCAAGGATAATGATCTCACTGTAAAACTGAATGACACAAAAATGGTTGGCGTAGAGGTTGACGCATACATACCTGAGCTCAATACTGTCTTCACCGTAATAGACAGATCAACCAAGAGCACGAGCAACATCCAAATGGTCATAGAACATATTTGCAGAAGAAGTAAGATAAAGTATGTGAAGCTTGATACGCGCAAGGTTCCAGAAGAAGTGTGTAATGATATTAAGGTGGCATTTCGAGTTGGCAATATCTTTATCAGGACAGACAGTGAGGAGGACGTGAGAACAGCTCGTAAGCAGTTCGGATTCTGGCGTCGCAAGAAATACATGGACGAAAACAGCCCAAAACCTTGAAATGGAGAGCTTTTTGTGCTACAATGTTTCTGCAACGTGATGTCACGTTTTTCCTTGCAATTCATCGGAAACCCTGCCTTTTCTCCAATTCTCCAGCTCTCCAATTTACTCTCCAATGCATTAGGGATTGAGCTAAAATAGCAGTGAATAGTGTATTTTCGATTTGTGAGGAAAACAATTGGAACGGGATTGTGAGGGTTTAATAGTGATTGAACGTAGTTGCAATGAAGAAATCCCGACCATGAAGCCGGAGAACTGACGATCAAGCCTTTTCTAACCTCCGGCTCTGCCGGAGGTTTTTTGCGCTGTTCTATGCAAAAATGGCTAAAATTGTTGATTATGCGGTGCGGATAGCGTATAATAAAATGGATTTGAGCGCAAATCAATCTTCATCAGGAGGAAATCTATCATGACAATCGTAATCATTGTGGTCGCGATCGTTGCGCTGCTGGCGCTGATCTATGTCACGCAGTACAACGGACTCGTCAAGCTCAGAAACAAGGCCGAGGCCGCGTTTGCGCAGATCGACGTGCAGCTCAAGCGCCGCGCCGACCTCATCCCCAACCTGATCGAGACGGTGAAGGGCTATGCCAAGCATGAGAGCAGCGTGCTCGAGGCCGTCATCCACGCCAGAAACAAGTATGCCACCGCAAACTCGGTCGAGGAGAAGATCGACTCCGCCAACGAGATCTCCGGCGCGCTGAACAAGCTCTTCGCGCTGGGCGAGGCGTATCCCGATCTGAAGGCCAACCAGAACTTCCTCGAGCTGCAGAAGGCGCTGCAGGAGACCGAGGACAAGATCGCCTACGCGCGGCAGTTCTACAACGACGACGTGAAGCAGTACAAGAACAAGATCGAGATGTTCCCGTCGAACATCGTCGCGGGCATGGCGGGCTTCAAGGCGATGCCGTATTATGAGATCAGCGACGCGGAGCGCGAGAATGTGAGTGTGAGCTTCTGATGTCTGCCGTCATGAAACGTGCGCGCGGGCGGCGCCTGTGCGCCGCGCTGCTGACGCTTGTGCTCGCCGCCGCGCTCCTGGTCGTCATGGCGCCGACGGCGCAGGCAAAATCGACGAAGATCAATCGCCTGGATATCGCCTGCGCGATCGACGCAAACGGCGACGCCGTGATCACGGAAGTGATCGACATCGACGCCTATGAGGGCACGGAGTTCTATCAGATCGTCAACATCCGGGGCAACCAGACGATCCGCGCTCTGCGCGTCTCGGAAAACGGCGCGGCGTTCACCGACGTGGGCGCGTGGGACACCGGCGCGTCCGACAAGGCCGGGAAGTCCGGCATCGTCACCAAATCCGACGGCTATGAGCTCTGCTTCGGGCTCGGCGAATACGGCAACCATGTCTTTCAGATGCAGTACGAGGTCGAAAACTTCGTCAGCCGCTGGTCAGACAGCTTCGGTGTGAACTACATGTTCTTCAGCGACATGACGATCCCGATCACCGAGGCGCGGATCACGCTGGAGGGGCCGGACGCGTATTCAGAGGACAACGCCTCGATCTGGGCGTTCGGCTACAAGGGCGCGGTCGTGTTCGAAAACGGCAGAGTCGTCATGGAGCCGAGCAAGAAAAACCCCTCGCACATGCAGCTGCTCATGCTCTTTGAAAACGACCGGGAATTCACGCACACCAACGACTATGATTCCGGACGGACGTTCCAGCAAATCTATGATGAGGCCGAGGAGGGCTCCTCGTACGGACAGAAGGAGTCCGGCTTCCGCATCGGCGGTTTTCTGCCGTATGTGCTCATGCTGGGCGTCGTAGCGCTCGTAGGCCTCTTCCGAAAGCTCGGGACCAAACGCGTCTATGAGGACAAGGAAGGGCATGCGCAGGCCAGGAGCAAAGACGTCACACCGTATCGCGACATCCCCTGCGACAAGGATCTGGTGGTGTTCTCCAGCCTGTTGACCGACCTGCGCGGCAGCTCGGAGTTTTTGAAGACCACGCTCGTGTCCGCCTATATCCTGAAATGGCTGCAGAACAACAATGTCTCGGTCGTGGAGGGCGCGGAGACCGGCGTGTTCAAAAAGACGCAGACCTACCGGATCGTCCTCTCTCCGACGCCCACCTTTACGGATCTGAACGAGAAGGGTCTGTATGACATCCTGTGGGCGGCAGCCGGGGAAGACCATATCCTGGAAAAGAACGAGTTCCAGCGGTACTGCAAGAAGAACTATACGTCGGTCGAAAACTGGTTTGACGCCGTCAAGCGCGCCGGAAAAGAGCGGCTGCAGGGCAGCGGTCTGATCCGCACCGAGACCGTCTCGGAGAAGTTCCTGTTCTTCTTCAACCGCAAACGGACGGCCGAGGTCTATACCAGAGCCTATAACGACGAGCTGGCTCGCGTGAACGGATTCCGCAGGTTCCTCGAGGACGAGGACAATATGGCCGAGAAATCCATGATCGAGGTCAAGCTCTGGGATGAGTATCTCATCTTCGCCGCCGTCATGGGTATCGCCGACACGGTGTATCGCCAGGTCAAGGTCGCCGTGCCGCAGTATAACGAGCGGTATTACGGCTACGATCCCTACATGGCGTATGTTGTGGCGAACGACTTCGGCGAGGCCGGCGCAAGAGGCGTCGCGGCCGGCGCTGCGGACTCGGGCGGTAGCTCCTCGATCGGCGGGGGCGGCAGCTCCTTCTCCGGCGGCGGAGGCGGCGGCGTCCGGTGAGCGCTGCGGGGATCGTCCCCGATATGCATCGCCTGCTCGAAGCAAAGCAAAGGGCAGCGCCCCATCTCGTGATGCGGGCGCTCAGACAGCAGACAAACCTATGCTGCTGACCTATGGGACAGAGCAGCGGGGAGCTCGAGGGGCAAGGCCGCCTCGATTTCAATACATTGCCGCCGCAATCTGTCTAAAAAAGTGTAGCTTTTTTAGACAGATTGCAGTTTGCGGAGCAAACATCTCGGCGGCGCTGCAAGGTGTCGACACTTTGTCGACACCTTGAGCGCCCTATCTCGTGATGCGGGGTAAGCGTCAAACCTGCGGACGGCTTGAAAGCGTCCACTGTGCGTGCGAGAATGACCTGGGACTCCTGTAGAATTCCATCGAGTCGATGGGAGTCTGCGGGAGTCTCCTAATATGTGCCTGGC
>JAFVEX010000199.1 GCA_017475785.1 Eubacterium sp.
CCTTTGCGTTGTCTTCATCACTCAGGTCATAACCAAGCTGTTTGACAACCTTTACAACCTCGCCGATCTCATCATTCGCGTCGAGCGTAACATTTGATACTTCGCCGATACCGATATTCCCAAGAACAGATTCTTCTGCCTTTTTCGGCCGGAGCATTTTCTTCAGCTGGCTGACCGCCCGGTTCAGCTCTGTGGTGCGAAGATTCGTCGCGATATCAAGATCCGATCCCTTGATCCGGATAAAGTTCGCTGCCATCTCGATGGTCGGGTATCCTGCCGGAAGAGCAGTGCACTTGATGCCGGAAGCACCATGCGCAACAGCGGCTGCCGCACAGGCAATTGCCATATTCATCTCATCGCTGATCTGGACAAACAGCTTGACATCGCCGGAAAGCGCCGGAACATTCGCGCGGATATCGTCGATGAATGAACCAAACTCATCCGGGAGCATCACACCGGCGGAATCACAGATTGTAATCTTATTCGCGCCTGCTTCAATTGCTGCGCCAACTGCAGAATACAGGAACTCTTTTTCAGCTCTTGTGGCGTCTTCCGCGGCAAATTCTACATGCTCGCAGAAAAAGCGGCATTTTCCGACCTGTTCCTTGATCGTCTCGAGCATGGCCGGCGCCTTCTTGTGACTCGCGTATTCCATCTGAACGGTGGAAACCGGCGCGGTGACGGTCAGGCGCGGCTGGCGCGCGCTGCGGATGCTTTCCCAGGTTTCTTCGACATTTCCGCTGGCTGCGTCTACTTCTGCGGAAAGAACTGTGTTGACCATGGAGGCGATCGTCTTATTTGTGAGCTGGTCCGCTTTCGCGCCTGTGATCGGAGGCAGTTCAATGACATCCGCGTTCAGACGGTCAAGTGTCCGGGCGATTTCAAGTTTTTCCTTAAAGGTCAGGGCAGATTCGCGAAGAGCGCCGGATTCTCTCAGGGTTACATCGATGATCTTGATTGTTCTCATTTGTCTTACTCCTTTGCTTGTTGTTGTGCTCTCCGGGAATAAAAAAACCCCGGAGATCTAAACAGTTGTTTAAATCTCCGGGACGACAGACATAATCTCATCGCGGTACCACCCGGATTGCCGCCAAAAAGACGGCCTCTCTGCAGCGCTCATGCAAGCGCCTGGCTATGGTTACGGAGCCAGCCGGATCTCCCTACTTTCAACGGTTCAGGAAATCTGCTCAGGCAGGAGACTGCGGATTCTGCACTCACACTGACTCGCAGCAGCCGTCAGCTCTCTGAAGTGGTAGACAGAACGCATAGTGCCGTCATCGCATTTATCTGGATGTGATCCAACTAAAATAGCATTCTACTGGATTCCGATGAAAAAGTCAACATCTTTTTTTATGACATCTGCAAAACCCTTTTTTCCGTCTGCAGGATGCCCTGTCAGATAAAGGGCGGCCTGTCACTCACCTTTCCAGAATTCCGCGTTCGGGTCATACAGATAGACGTACTTCGGATCGTCAATTCTGGTCTTTTCCCACGGATTTCCAGGCAGATGGCGGATGCCCCAGGCGTAGCAGCACGCAAAGCCCGGAGCCATTACGACCGGGTGAACGCCCTCTGTGATTACAGACATGCCGTTGTGATGCACTTCGACGATCTCGCCGTCACACCAGCTTGCGCCGAAGCCTTCCTCCGGCTTTTCAAAATGATAGAAGTACACTTCCGGCTGCGGATGAGAGTGAGGCGGATAGGAGGACCACTTTCCGGGAAGATTTACAACCTCCCCGAGAACCATGTTGGACTTGGGATTGATTTCGTAATCAAAACTGGTCCGCACATCGCGCTTCGTGCATCCCGCGCATTCGCCGTCCGCGCCTCTGCGCCAGGTGTCTGTCTCCTCCGGTGTGTAGAGATGGTTTTCGAACTCGTTATCGTTGTAGGTTTTCTGTACATAAAACTCACTGTGGCCGTGTGCAGTCAGCTTACAGGAGCCGCCGGCGCACAGATGCAGGCACCATGTGCTGTAATCAAACGGATTCGGACGGTCCATGTCGACGGTTTTTCCGTCAAATTCTACCGTGGCGTTACCGCGGAACATGATCCACGCCATTTCCTTCTTTTCCTCGTGGAATTCGAACGTATCGCCGTCTTCCATGATCAGGTAACCGACATCCATATAGCTGTTTTCACCATTGTTGACATCCGCGCTGATATACTCTGTATAGCCGCGCTTGCAATCTTTTTCTACATACATATCGCAAATCCTCTCCATTGCAGGTTATTTGTTACAATTTAACTATAAATACTTTCTCAATCAGATGTCAATAGCCTGCCCGCTCTTTCTTGACGAATTCGGGTAAACATTCATTTCTTATTCAATCTTATTCAATTTGTTAAAAAAACACTGGCAAAATCCCGTGGAGTGGAGTATACTAACCATTGCAAGTTTTATTTGCCTGCGCAGATATAGTTCATCGGTAGAACGCCAGCTTCCCAAGCTGGAGAGGCGGGTTCGATTCCCGTTATCTGCTGATCCAAAAACCCGGAAAGCTTTTTCGTAAGGTTTTCCGGGTATTTTATCGATTGCAGGAATTTATGGGTTCATTGGAGACATTGTCATGTGGACTGCGGAAAACTGGAAAGATTATGAGGTTCTGGATACGTCCGCCGGAGAGAAGCTTGAGCGCTGGGGTCCGTATCTGCTCGTGCGGCCTGACCCGCAGGTGATCTGGGATGTTCCCAGACGGCACAGCGGGTGGAGACACCCGAACGGTCACTATCACCGGAGCGCGCGGGGAGGAGGCTCCTGGGAATTTCACGAGCTTCCGGAACAGTGGGACATCACCTATGACCTGCCTGCCTGCGGGCAGCTGCGGTTCCGCCTGAAGCCATTCGCCTTCAAGCACACTGGTCTGTTCCCGGAACAGGCAGCCAACTGGGACTGGTTTTCGGAGCTGATCCGCAATGCGGGAAGGCCCGTCCGGGTGCTGAACCTCTTCGCGTATACCGGCGGCGCAACGCTTGCGGCAGCAGCAGCCGGCGCCTCTGTCACGCATGTGGACGCGTCCAAAGGAATGGTGCGCTGGGCCAGAGAAAACGCCGAGGTATCGGGGCTTGCTGACAGGCCGGTCCGCTGGCTCGTCGACGACTGCAAAAAATTTGTCGAGCGGGAGATCCGGCGCGGGAATCAGTATGACGCCATTATCATGGATCCGCCTTCTTACGGGAGGGGACCAAAGGGCGAGGTGTGGAAGCTGGAAGAATCTGTCTTCCCGTTCATCCGGCTCACGACAGAGCTGCTGTCGGAGCATCCTCTGTTTTTCCTGGTCAACTCCTACACGACCGGTCTGGCGCCCTCCGTCTTGTCCTATATGATTCAAACAGCTCTGGGATCACGGGCAGGCCGGACTGAAGCGCAGGAGATCGGCCTCCCAGTGCAGTCAAGCGGCCTCGTGCTCCCCTGCGGAGCTGCCGGAAGGTGTTTCTGGCAGTACTGACCGGCCGCGTCGGCAGATCTTGACATAAATGACATGGCATATTAAAATGGCACTGAATATTAAGGAAGATATTAAACGGTCAGGACTTTCCTGATGCCGTATGCACAGACAGTGTGAAAGGAAGAGACAGAAGCATGAGTGGAAAAAGAAGATCCCGGAATCTGGCCGCAGTGATCATTTTGCTGATCGTCCTGCTTGGGGCGGTTGCCGGCCTTTACTACTTCGGCATGCGTCATTTTTCGACCCACTTTTTCCCCGGAACAGTGATCAACGGGCTGGACGCCGGGGATAAGACGGTCGATGAACTGAAATACGCGATTCAGGACAAGATCCGTGAGTATACCCTCACGGTTCACGAGCGCAACGGGCAGATCGAGACAATTACCGGCGAGCAGCTGTACATGCAGTACGCAGACGACGGCGCGCTGGAGAAGCTGATGGAAGAGCAGGATGAAAAATCCTGGATCTTTCAGCTCAATGGATCCCATACGCTCGGCGTGAGCACAGGCTTTACCTACGACGAAGAGCAGGTTGATAAAATCCTCGACGGGATGAAGGCCTTTGAGGCATCCAATGTCTTCGCGCCCACCGACGCGAAAATTGAGGATAACGGCACCTCCTTCGAAATCATTCCCGGAACAGAGGGAAATCTCCTGAAGCGCGACGCGGCGAAGCAGGCCGTCATGGCAGCGGTGCAGAACGGCGACGCGGATGTTGATTTTGAGGCGCTGAATCTTTACGAGCATTCTTCTGTCAACGAAGATGACAAGGCGCTGCAGGAAGAGGTCGCGCACCTGAACCAGATGCTCTCGGCCCGGATTACGTATGATTTTGTTGACCGTCAGATGACGGTGGACGGAACAACCATTCACGGCTGGATCGTACAGGACGAGAACGGCATGTACTCGCTGGACGAGAGCAAGGCGTCAGACTGGGTCGTGCAAATGGCCAGAGAGACTGATACCTTCGGCCTTTCACACGAGTTTAAGACCTCCAGCGGAAATACCATCGAACTGGAAGGCGGCGGTGATTACGGATGGCTGATCGGACGTGAATCCACCACAGAGCAGCTGCTCTCGGCGATCTATGCCGGAGAGCAGACGACCATCGAGCCGATTTACCGGTACAAGGGAACCGACCGCTCCATGAATGATATCGGAGAAACCTACATCGAAATCTGTATAGAAGACCAGACGATGTGGTGCTACAAGGACGGCCTGTGTGTTGTCGAGACGGAGATCACCTCTGGCAACGAAGGCAGCGGATTCGCGACGCCGTCCGGGTCTGTATGGGCCGTTGACGGCAAGAAAAAGGACGCGCAGTTTAAGCTTTTCCCGGTCACAGTGGAATTCTGGCTACCGTTCAACGGAGACTGCGGCGTGCATGACGCGAGCTGGCGCGAAAACTACGGCGGGGACGTATATAAATATGACGGCTCTCACGGCTGCATCAACACGCCCCGGGACGCTGCGGAAAAAGTTTTTAACGCAATTGAAATCGGTGATCCGGTCGTCGTTTATTACAGCGAACAGCAGGTAAAGGGTCCGGAGCCGACACAGGAAGTAACCATGGGTTAAGGAGCGGAATCAGATAATCCCGGTTTTCTTTGGGTGTATCTGAATCGTCTCCTGCAGACACGGGTAAACAGGTAAATGCTATGTTAGATAAGTCGATGAAGATAGTTGTTCTGGCCGGCGGAACCAGCTCAGAGCGGGATGTCTCGATCGTTTCCGGAACCGGCGTCTGCAAGGCGTTGCGCGCGCGCGGCCACCGCGCGATTCTGCTGGACGTGTTTTTCGGGGACGCGGCAGCCGACCTGCAGGACGCGTTTCCTGTCGAGTATGACGTTGATGCCGCCTCTGCGAGAATGTCCGCGCAGAGCCCCGGCGTCGCCGAAGCAGTGCGGATGCGCCGCTGTTTTTTCGGACCGCTGGTTCTCGATCTGTGCAGCCAGGCGGATATGGTATTTCTCGCGCTCCACGGCGCCAACGGAGAGGACGGCCGCCTGCAGGCTGCCTTTGATCTGTTTGGAATTCCCTACACGGGGACCGGCTATCTGAGCAGCGCCATCGCGATGGACAAGACGATGACGAAACAGTTTTTCCGCGCGAACAATGTGCCGACACCCGAGGGCTTTTCTCTTGTAAAAGGGACATTCGAACAGCCGCCGCTGCCGCAGGAAAAGGGACTGGCGTATCCTGTCATTGTAAAGCCCTGCTGCGGCGGATCCAGCGTCGGCGCGTCGATCGCCAATAACGATCATGAGTATCTCGCGGCGTTGGACGCTTCCTTCGCGCTTGAGCCTGAGGCAGTCATCGAAGAGTACATCACAGGGCGGGAGTTCTCTGTAGCCGTGATAGGCGGAAAAGCGTTTCCAGTGATTGAGATTGCGCCAAAAGAAGGCTTTTACGACTATAAAAACAAATATTCCGCGGGAGCCGCAGTCGAGACCTGTCCGGCTGATCTTCCCGACGAAATCACAAAAGAGATGCAGGATCTCGCGGTCAGAGGGGCGGAGGCGCTCGCCATCACCGGCTACTGCAGGCTGGACTTTATAATGGGAAATGACGGTAGAATCGTCACGCTGGAGGCGAACACACTTCCCGGGATGACGCCCACAAGCCTGATTCCGCAGGAAGCCGCAGTGCTTGGGATTCCATACCCGGAGCTCTGCGAGCTCCTGATTGAACTTTCGATGTAACCGCATGATTTGGATGCCAAAAGCTCTTCGTTCAGAAATTGCAGTTTTGGCAGGTATATCATATTCAGAAATGGACATACATATGAAACACATGACACTTCAGGCCATCGCAGAGGCCTGCGGAGGCGTTCTCGCCGGCGGAGAATTCCGCGCAGATCAGGAAATTACTGCAATCACGACAGACAGCCGCAATGTAACTTGCGGCTGCCTCTTTGTCGCGATCGCCGGAAAAAGAGCGGACGGACATGATTTTATCGAAGACGTCATAAAAGAGGGCGCGCTGGCCGTTCTTGTCGAGCGCGATCCCGGCGCTGTGACGTTCCCCTTTATTCTCGTGGAATCTTCCCTTCAGGCAGTCAAAGCAATTGCGAAATATTATCTCTCCCAGCTTGCCATTCCCGTCGTCGGCATCACGGGAAGCGTCGGTAAGACAAGCACAAAAGATATGATCTC
>JAFVEX010000200.1 GCA_017475785.1 Eubacterium sp.
AAGCCGGTATCAAAATCAGGGCCATTACGACAATCAGCATCATCGCCATGGGAAGCAGCAGACGAACTGTCGTCTTCTCACCCTCCGCGCGCGCACGCCTCTTGCGTGTCTCGAACGCTTCCTGTACTTCCCGCTCCAGCTGCGGCATGACACCAGCTCCGCCTTTTTTTAAGTTTTGCGCCAGCAGCAATGCCAATCCCCTGTAGCAGGGAACGCCGCATATTCTTCCGAAAAAGTCATATGCCTCCAGTTCTGTTGTCCCGCTCTCCATACGGTGAACCGTCTGCAGCAAAGCCTCATAAGCATGCCTCTTTTTGCCGCCGCTTTGCAAACGCGTCTGATATTCCCCCGCAATTCTCGAAAAAATGGAACGCATACTTAACCCTGTACTTAAATATAGCTGTATCTTACTGAGTAATTCTGGATAATCCTGTAAAAGTTCTTCCCGCCTTGCTGCACGCTTTTTTTCCTCCTGCTCCCTTGATGCCAGCACACCCAGTAATCCGCCTGCCAGGGCCAGTACCGAAAGAATGATCCCGCTGCTTTCGCCTGTCTTCTTCCACTTCAGCTTTCTTCCTGCCGCTTCCTCCGGAAGTTGGTAAACAGCAGTCTCTGTCCCCGGATTTTTATTTAATTCTCTGCTTTGATAGATGATCTCTTCACGCACACTGCTCTCTTCCTGCGACGGGTAAACTGTCATCTTTCGCTGCCAGTTTTCCGTCTGGTCCTGCAGAAGAAGATCTGCCGACAAAGTCACTTCTACACCTTTTTCCGGAACGCCGGGCTGTATTTCGCCGTCAAATCCCAGGATCTCAGGCTGATCCGAGTACCACTCCACCTGCACCGGCGCCTCTCCGATTTCGACCGGCAGACTCAGATTTCTTGAAATATGCTGAAACGATTGATTTGCTCCAAGTATCGTCTCCTCCAGTCCGGCAGCTGCTTCCTGAACAAATTGTCTCGCCTCTTTCTCAGACCAGCTCCGCTCAGGCGCATCGATCTCTACTTCATATTGCTCTCCGTTATCTGTATATACATCCATGGGAACACTGCCTTCCTGCTCAAGCTTTTCCATCGGCAGTTCCGTTACCGGCTCATTCTGATCACACAGCAGGTCTCTGACCGAAAGGCATCCGCCCGTCAGATCCAGGATCAGAAGAAGTATAAGCATATTCCTTTCCAGGCGGCCGCGTCGGTATAAAACCACCAGCATGACTGCGGCAGCCGCTGCAACTGTAATGTAAATCATTCTTTTGTCACACCTCAATCCGGACCATTCTTGTCCCGAGATAAAATGCCGCGAGATATATCCCAAGCGCAGCTGTCATTATTATGACGCCGGTTATATTTCCATAGAGACAGCTCATGAAATCTCCGAAGGAGAGACGCAGGTACAAAATAATACCTGCGGGCATAACCGACATCAGCCGCTGCTCATATCGCTTCGCAGAAATAATTGTGTCAATTTCCTGACGCGTATCAATCCTGTCACCGATTGTCCGCCTGCATGACTTTAATACCTGATCCATGCTTCCGCCGGTACGCTTCACAATCATCAGCACTTCGCCAAAGGTTCGTATATCCTCCGAACAGCTGCGCATACCGAACTCATAAAACAGACGTTCCACCGGAATCTGAATAGACATCTCTCTGCAAATCTGTTTCAGTTCCCGCACCAGATGATCTCCCTCTCCATATAGTTTTTCCATGTCTTTCCATGCGGACCTGACACTGTTTTCCAGCGAATAGCCTGCTGCCAGATTTGAATACAGCGCTGAAAGAAATTCCCTGAAATGTGCCTCCAGCGTCCGGACACGGAGACTGCAAAAGTTTTCTCTGCGTATGTGAATAACTGCGCAGATCACAGGAATTATCACCGGAAGCGCATACCAGCTGTTGTAGCAGATCCACACCACAGCCAGACCTGCCGCAGCCCCGGCTGCCAATGTAACGATCCATTCTTTTAGATTGAACCGGTATGTACTGTAGTCTGTTTTATTTTGTTTTCTGCTTTCATC
>JAFVEX010000201.1 GCA_017475785.1 Eubacterium sp.
GAAAAATGAAAGCCTGTAATCCGTCAGACTACAGGCTGAAATATGTGCTTTATCTTTTTTTATGATAGGGTATATTTTAATATCTTTATGGCGTAGCAGCGGACAAATCGACGTATCAGATGCGGCTCGGAGAGCACCCCATGACCTGCTTAAATGTCCGGGAAAAGTAATTCATGTCAACAAATCCGACCCGCTCCGCAGCCTCGCGGGCAGACAGATGCTCCTGCTGCATGTAGGCGCAGGCGCGTGTGATACGCAGGCGGTTGAGATATTTGACTGGCGAGAGGCCGGTCGCGTCGCGAAACAGCTTCCGCAGATAATTTACGCTGAAGCCGAACTGCTCCGCCAGACTGTCAAAATCAAGCGGCTCCGTCAGGTTTTCTTCCATAAAGAGGAGAATGTCGGCCACTGCCATGTGCCTTTCTCCTGCGCTCACCCGGAAAATCTGGTTCTGCCGGCGCAGCGCCTGGCAGAGTCCGATGAGGATCACTTCTGTGTACTTCTTCTTTTTCAGCGCGAATAACGCTTCATTCTCCTCCTGATCCTCCAGTATCTCGGCAAGCAGTGTCCGGGTAAATGTGAATTCATGCGGATTCAGATGGATCACGCCCTGCTTGCTGCTGTTGGCCGTATATCCATCCTGCCCGGCAAAAAATGTTCCATAGTAGTCTTCTCTCTCAGCCAGAAGATGCTCCCAGGGAAAATCTGGCTCTGCGGCACTGCCTGATCTTTCCGCGACGCCAGATTCTGCGGCGCTGCCTGTTCTTTGTGCGCTGTCCGGTTCAGATTTTCCCGGAAACAGCCCTCCGCCGAGCAAATCCGCCATATCCCTGCCGACTGCCTCCGGTATAAACTGACAGTTAAAGATCGAAATTTCCCCGCTGAGTGAAAATCCGTGCGCGCTATGCGGCGGGACAAGCACCGCGTCGCCTGGCACCAGAAGCGTCTCTGTTCCCTGAAACATGTGGCTGCAGGAGCCCTTCTCGATCAGAAACAATTCGTAGTAGCCGTGCCGGTGCAGGGCGACAGAGCGGGAATCCGTCCAGTGTTCAAACGAAACGCCCGATCCGTCCTTTGTATGCAAATCAAAATATGGAACCTGTGACAACTCCTTACCGCCCCTCTGTGAACTGATATTCATCCATATAATAACACACCAGATTCTTTCTCTCAATTATGTCCCACGTGCAATCCAGAATCCAGGATCATTATGTCCCGTGTGCAATCCTGAAGCAATATGTCCTGTGTGCAATCCTGAAGCATCATGTCCGGTGTGCGATCCTGCAGCAAAATCCTGCAAAAGAATTGCCAAACAGTCCGAACAGCCAGAACTGACGAACAGTCCGAACAGCCAGAACTGACGAACAGTCCGAACAGCCAGAACTGACGAACAGTCCGGACAGCCAGAACAGACGAACCGCCGAACAGCCAGAACAGACGAACAGTCGAAAAGGCCTCAAATAAATTGACACCATTCTTTCGATCGTTTACAATTTAATAGTGAAAAACCGCTGGTTCAATACACTCAGAAAGGAACTTCTTATGGAAATTAAAGCTGTCAAACTCTATGAAAACGGATATATGCTCCAGCCGTTTGCCTTTGGCGGAGAGGAGGGAATGGAAGGATTTGACCCGGCTGTCAAATACCGCTCCAGCCTGCAGAACTATGTCATTGACACAGGTGATGAGGTGATTCTTGTTGATACGGGAATGCCGGACGAGGTTCCGCAGGCTGTTCCGGACGAGAAAACCATGATTTTCATGGGGCAGAAAAGAAAATCCTACGTCGAGGAGCTCGCGGCTCTGGGCTACGAGCCTGACCAGGTCTCCAAAATACTGATCACTCATAAGCACGCTGACCACACAGGCGAACTGCGGAATTTCCCAGACGCGCAGATCATCTGCTCTCCGGAAGAAGCTGAAGCGGATGAACTGAAGCCGTATCCGAATGTCGTGAAGGCTGAGTACGCCGACGGGCCGTACCACAATTTCCCGGCGTCACAGAAAATCGCCGAGGGCGTCTACTACATCCCCGCAAAAGGCCACACCACCGGCAACAGCATTGTGATCGCAGAGTCCGACGGACTTTTCTATATGATTCACGGAGATGTTACATACACCGATGAGGCGCTGTACCAAAATAAGCTTTCCGTCGTTTTTGAGGATCCGGCAGCGGCGCGCGAGACACTGGATCTGGTTCGTGCCTTTATCAGCGAGAATCCGACTGTTTACGTGTCGACACATACACCGCTCGGCTACGAAAACCTGGAGGCGAAGAAGGTAGTCGATCTTGAAAACATGCCGGAGAGCATTCCGCCGACTGAGATCGCCGCAGGCGTCGCGACAGGCAAATATGTATGTTCTGTCTGCGGCTATGTCTACGACCCGGAAGCCGGCGCTCCGGACAACGGCGCCCCGGCCGGAACCGCGTTCGCGGATCTTCCGGATGACTGGCGCTGTCCGCGCTGCAAACAGGGCAAGGAGAAGTTCAATCCAGCCTGAACCCCAGGCTCTGGACCGTGCGCAGATCCTGTTCGACAGTAATTCCTCTGATATTCAGCATATCTCCGGTAATCGCAGCGTTTGAGCCTGCGCAGAAGCACTGCTCTCCGGAATCCGGAAGACGGTCGCGCCCTGCGGCCAGACGCAGCCAGGCCTCCGGGAGAATAAACCGGAAGACCGCAAACACTTTCCGTACCTCCTCCGCGTCTAATGGGGCTTGTCCTTCCAGAGGCGTGCCGGGATATGCATTCAAAAGGTTGACCGGAACCGACTCCGCACCGAGGCTGCGCACCTCAAGGGCGAGGTCGATCCGGTCTTCCATCGTCTCGCCGGCGCCGATGATGCCGCCGCTGCACACCTCCAGCCCGGCGTCGTGCGCCGCGCGGATAACTTCCTTCTTTTCTTCGTAAGTATGACTCGTGCAGAGCTCCGGAAAATACCGCGGTGAGGTCTCCAGGTTATTGTGAATTCTGCTGACGCCCGCTTCTTTCAGCTTTTGCAGCTGCTCTGCGTCCAGCAGGCCGAGCGACGCGCAGATCTTCATATTTGTCTGTGACGCCAGCTCACCGGCTGCCTCACAGATCCTATCCAGATGATCATCACTGATCTTTCTGCCATTCGACACCAGGCAATAATGCTGCACACCCTGCTTCGCCCGCTGCAATCCGGTGCGCAGAATTTCCTCCTTCGAAACCAGCGGAACTGTCCGGATCTCCGACTGCGCAATGCAAGACTGGGGACAGAATCTGCAATCCTCTGAGCATCTTCCGTTCTTAATACTCAGCACACCGCACATATCGAACCTGTCACCGCAGAATGCCGCCCGTATCTCATCCGCGGCCGCGGCCAGCGCGTCTGTATCCGGCTCCGCCGCGAGCTGCAGTGCCTCCTCACGGGAGATCTGCCCGCCGGCCAGCACTTTTTTCTTCATCATATTAATCAGATTCATAACCAATCCCCATCCGTTTTTCTAATCCCTGATCATTTCTGAACGCAAGTTTGCGCAGACTTCATACTGTGTAAACACATATATGCTAACTCCGCGCTTCCTAATTGTCAACCATTTTGAATATTTTGGGTTGACAATTAAATGCCGCTGTCTTATACTTCAATCGTATCACACAGTGCCGTCAATTCCGGCTGTAAGCCGCAATCACCTGCACATCAGTATCTCCCACTGTACACAGCGGATCCTTCCTGCGAAGCTGCGGCTGGGAGCCACAAGGAGACAAATATGAATTCACCCACCACTCAGACTACACGGACCGGAAGCCGGTTTTCCACCGTCCGCCTGGTCACCATGGCGCTTTTCGTCGCCATTCTCGCCGTTTCTGCATACATCAGCATTCCGCTGCCGCTTCCGGGCGCGCCGCATATCACGATGCTGAATTTCGTCATCATTTTAATCGCGCTGCTGTTCTCCCCGGCAGAGGGTTTCCTGATCATTCTGATCTGGATGATTCTCGGCGTCATCGGTGTGCCGGTATTTATCGGCGGCCGGGCCGGAATCGGTTATCTTCTGGCGCCGTACGGAGGATATACTCTCGTTTTCCCACTGATCGGCCTGCTGCTGCCGCTGATCCGCGGAAAGCAATACAGCCGCCCCCGTTATACGGCGGCAGCTGTAATCGGCGTTCTCCTGATTGATTTTCTCGGGATGTTCTGGCTGATGGGCATGAACCATCTGGGTCTGAAGGCTGGTCTTCTGACGGGCTTCGTACCCTTCCTGCCGCTGGATCTCCTCAAGGCGGTCGTTGCGGCGCAGATCGTTCCGGCTTTCCGCAGGGTCATGCGGACACAGCCTGCCTGACGGATAACCGCCAGGACATCTTCTCTCCTGATTTGTTAAGAAGTCAACAACCCCGCTGCAAGCAGCGGGGCGTGAATCAAATTCCGCAGTTCAGTCTTCTTTGTTCTGTCCGTACGTCTTGAAATGCTCTGTCGCATCCTGCATCTGCTCATGTGTGAGTATATTCGGGGTGCCGGCAGCCATGCAGCGCCACTGCAGCTCCGCGCACCACTCACAGTTCGACGCCAGATCATAGGCACTTTTGATGGAGTCACCGAAGGTGACCAGACCATGGTTCGCAAGCAGAACCGCGCGGCTCTTGTCTCCGAGC
Organism: Eubacterium sp.; assembly: GCA_017475785.1. The sequence goes on from JAFVEX010000201.1 coordinate 4,623, forward strand.
GAGTCCTCCACGGCATGCGCAAGCTCCGGCGTACCGTACGTATAATACGGGGCGATCGGAATGGTGTCCACCCCAGCGGCCGTAAGGATAAAATGGACTGCCCGCAGCGGCTCCCCCATAGTGGCGAGCGTTGTACAAAACATAGAGTGCGTGTGAACGACGGCACGCGCGTCCTTGCGCAGCCGGTAAAAAACCGCGTGCAGATCATGCTCACTGGATGGCTTAGCCGTCCCGTCGACGATGGTGCCGTCCAGCTTCATAATGACGACATCCTCCGGTCTTGTATCGGCGTACGGAATCCCGGAAGGGCTGATGGCCATATAGCCGGTTTCCGGATCATAGATACTGATGTTGCCAGCCGTGGCCATCGTGAGTCCCTCGGCCAGAAGGCGGTTCCCATACGCGACGATATCATTTCTTTCCTGTTCCATTAGCATTGTCATAGCGGCTTATCCTCTCAATCATTATTGTTTCAACAGTAACTTCTTCAGCCCGGAATCAAAGTACTTTCCTGTCACGCAAAAAGGTTTAGTACTGCGGTTCTTAAGGACAGTATAATTTCCGGCCGTGGTAATTTCACGTCATGTAATTGTCTGATATGGACATTTTTTGTTCTCCTGCGCCGGCACATCAGTCCAGTTACTGAAAACCTGACGAACCTGACAGCGGTTTTCCCGCCGGGAA
>JAFVEX010000202.1 GCA_017475785.1 Eubacterium sp.
CTCGCCGAAAACGGTGAAATCCTTCACGACTTCGTCCTTCATGCGAAGTGCTGCCGCAGTGCAGTGCGTATACACTTTCTTTGCGTCAGAGCTTCCGAGAATTTTCACGCCGTACGTTCCAAGCAGAAAGCCGCCGGCCAGAATTCCAAGTCTTTTTAATGCCATAATTGATTCCTCCTGTATAAATAGCAAGTTTTTGAAACGGCTTAATAACTGTTTCGTTGTTTGTTACAGTATATCCCCATGAAATAATATTAGTCAATTGCAACATTTTATCTGACAATATGCGAATTATTCTCTGATTCGCCGACTAATTTAGTTCATTTTAACTAATATCGCAACATTTTGCGACAGGTTCGCAACTACAGATCTCGCGCTGCGCCAACAGCCTGCTCTACAGTCCCTTCAGTGTCACCAGCTGGTACAAGTGATATCCGACCTGAATCGGCATAGGAAGGGCGATGTCGGCCGCTGTCTCCAGAAAAATACGCCTGCGCATTTTCCGTTTCAGCCTGGGGCTCAGTTTTCTACGCTCCAGCTCCTCCACATCGATCCGCTGTTCCAGCTGACCGGCAAACAACGCGACGTTCTGATACTGCAGAGCCTTCAGTTTTTCCAGAATCATATTCCGGTCGCCGTCAAATGAGATCGCGATACCCCCAGTCGCCGGATAGAACGCGACATGCCTGACCGACTTCATCTGGGAAAGCGCGTACTCGAGCACTTCTTCCTCCGTCTCGCTGATTTTGCCGCTGATAAGGCGGATTCTCAGATAAGACTTTGTCTCATGCTGGATTGAAAACTTCATACTGCTGAACCTCCTTGTCAACTTCTCCCTGATTCGGTAAAATAAAGCTGTCTGAACAGCAAAATAACGCAAAACAAAAGGAGCCTGTCAAAATGTTTTTCTTCTTACCGTTTTTTAATCTGTATCTCTGGCTGTATGTGCTTGCCGCCATTGTGCCGGCGCTGTTCCTGATGCGGTATATCTATAGCAAGGACAAGGTCGAAAAAGAACCGCCCGGGCTGCTTGCCGGCCTGTTTCTGCGCGGAATTCTGGCGGCTGGTGTTTCCATGCTTCTGGAAGGCATCGGAGAAAGCCTTCTGAATTACTCCGTGCCTGATCCGGGAAGTGTCCGGTACACGATGATTCTCGCGTTCCTGATCGTCGCCGTCGTAGAGGAAGGCACGAAATTTTTCTTCTGCTATCGGCGCACCTGGAAGGATCCGAATTTTGACTGCCGCTTTGACGGAATTGTCTACATGGTTTTTACGTCGCTCGGCTTTGCCGCCATTGAAAATGTCATGTATGTCTTCCGCTACGGGCTTGGCGTCGCGCTTCCACGCGCCATTCTGTCCGTCCCGGGGCACATGGGCTTCGCTGTCTTTGCCGGCGCCCTGTACGGCCGGGCAAAAGACTATGATAAGCGAGGCATGGAGTCACAGAAATCCACCTGTCTGATCGTGGCATACGTGGCAGCTGTCTTCCTGCATGGCTTCTATGATACCTGTGCCATGCTGCAGACAACTCTGTCCTCCGTCATCTTCTATTCCTTTGTCATAATTATGTACGCGCTCGTCATCCGCCTGATCCGTAAGGAATCAGACAGTGACTATTATTTTTGACAAACTGTGATCTTCTTTAATTATTGCACATACACCCGCTCTATTTCAAGGCTGTTAAAAAGGATGCGGGATTAATCTGATACAGATTATAATTGACTCCACTAGTCAATTCATCCTATAATGACTGCAGTTTACAAATATAGGATGTTGTGTAGGAGAAATGGTATCATGTATCGGAGACTTCGCAGCCTGCGGGAGGAATCAGCACTGAATCAGACTAAGATCGCTGCCTATCTGCATATGTCGCAGACAGGCTACTCGAAATATGAGACAGGAGAAAATGATATACCCACTGCCGTGCTCATCAAATTGGCACACTATTACGAAACAAGCGTGGATTACCTGCTTGGAGTAACCGATGAAAAAAAGCCTTATCCCAGGCGCGCGGAATAAGAAAAAAAGGACTGCCGCTCCGGATTGATCTGAAACATCTTATCAGATCGGCCGCGCGGCAGTTTTTTGTATGAAAGGAAAAGATTCATCGATCTTTTATAAGATTCGTCACTTACAGCAGCTCGATATTATGCGCCTTGCACTGCTCACGCATCTCCTGCGGCCAGATGCTTGCCTGAACCTCTCCGATATGCACGCGTCCGAGCAGGAGCATGCACAGACGGGACTGGCCGATTCCGCCTCCGATGGTATACGGCAGTTCTCCATTCAGCAGCATTTTGTGGTATGGAAGCTCTCTTCTCTCCTCGCAGCCTGCCTTTGCCAGCTGCTCCGCGAGGGAAATCTCGTCTACGCGGATGCCCATGCTGGATATTTCCAGCGCGCAGTCCAGCGGCTCGTACCAGAACAGGATATCGCCGTTCAGCTGCCAGTCGTCATAGTCTGGCGCCCGGCCGTCATGCGGCTTGCCGTCGGCCAGTTTTTCGCCGATTCTGGTCACAAATATGCAGCCGTATTTCTTCGCCGCGATGTTTTCGCGCTCTTTGGCCGTTGTCCCGGGGTATTTCTCAAGCAGCTTTTCCGAGTCTACAAAATGGATTTCCTCCGGAAGGCGGTAAACCGCTTTCGGGTACTTATACCAGACCTCATGCTCCATGTGCTTGATGATCCGGAAAATCATCTCTACGGTTTTCCGGAGCGTGTCCATCGTGCGGTCTTCTTTTCTGATCACGCGTTCCCAGTCCCACTGATCCACATAGCACGAATGCAGATTGTCCAGCTCTTCGTCGCGTCTGATCGCGTTCATGTTCGTGTACAGTCCCTCTCCCGGCCTGAACCCGTAGTTCTTCAGCGCCATGCGCTTCCACTTTGCCAGGGACTGCACGACCTCGATCGTCTCTTCCGGCTTCCACGGCACATCGAAGCTGACAGGGCGCTCCACCCCGTTCAGATTGTCATTCAGGCCGGTGCTTTTTTCCACAAAAAGCGGCGCAGAAATTCTGGAAAGGTTCATCTGCCTTCCGAACTCCTTCTGAAACGTGTCGCGAATGTATTTGATCGCGTCCTGTGTCTCGCGGACAGTCAGGCGCGGATTGTATTTTTCCGGAAGTATCAGGCTCATAATTCTTGTCTCCTTATATTCTTGTCTCCTCAAATTGATATCTGCAGAAGCCCAAAGCAGACGTCACAGCAAATCTGACATCGACTATAGTATATCTTCCTGATATATCACAGCCAATTATACGGCAAAATTGTTCTCGTGACCACTACTATTATGATATGGCTGCATGTGAATTTGATTCTGCGGAACACTTCATTGCTCCAAAGCACGATCGTCTGGGTCACCGCAGCAAGGTTTCTGTCTGGCTCGCTGCAGCAAGGTTTCTGTCTGGCTCGCCGCAGCAGGGTCTCTGTCTGGCTCGCTGCGTCAGGACTCCTGCCTTGCCCATCCAAATGCCTGCCTGACAGCGCGTCTCCACCCGGCGATCTTATCCTGTCTGAGGTTCTCGTCCATCGACGGCTCAAAAGTCCGCTCGACTGCCCAGTTCTGCACGATTTCTGCGGTGTCCTGCCAGTATCCGGCCGCAAGTCCGGCCAGGTATGCAGCGCCCATGGCCGTTGATTCCACACAGACCGGCCGCTGCACCGGCGCGGCGGTAATGTCTGCCTGACACTGCATCAGGAAATTGTTCCGGCTCGCGCCGCCGTCAACCTTCAGTGCGCGAAGCTGTGTCCGGGCGTCTTTTTCCATGGCGCAGATTACGTCATTTGTCTGGTAGGCGATGGATTCCAGCGTCGCGCGCACAATGTGGTACTTGCCGCAGCCGCGCGTCAGTCCGACGATTGTGCCGCGGGCGTACTGATCCCAGTAAGGCGCGCCCAGACCCGTAAATGCCGGCACTACATAGCAGCCGTTCGTGTCCTGTACGCGCGTGGCCATATACTCAGAGTCCGCGGCGCTGTCGATCATCCGCAGTTCATCACGCAGCCACTGGATCGCCGCGCCCGCTACATAGACGGAACCCTCCAGCGCATAGGTCACCTGGCCGTCCAGTCCCCAGGCAATCGTCGTCAGGAGACCATTCTCTGAGAAAATCGGCTTCTGTCCGGTATTCATCAGCATAAAGCAGCCGGTTCCGTACGTGTTCTTTGCCTCGCCTTCGGCAAAGCATGTCTGCCCAAACAGAGCGGCCTGCTGGTCTCCCGCCGCGCCGCCGATCGGAATCCCGGCGCCGAACAGCGCGGGATTTGTGACGCCGTAGATGCAGCTGGAAGGCTTCACCTCAGGCAGCATGCATCTGGGAATCCGCAGGATTTCCAGTATTTCTTCGTCCCATTTGAGCTCGCTGATGTTGAACAGCATGGTTCTTGACGCATTGGAATAATCCGTGACATGGACTTTTCCGCCTGTCAGCTTCCAGATCAGCCACGTCTCGATGGTTCCAAACAGGAGTTCTCCACGCTCCGCGCGCTCACGCGCGCCTTCGACATGTGTGAGGATCCACGCAAGCTTTGTCGCGGAAAAATAAGCATCAATCACAAGTCCTGTCTTCCTGTGAAATAACTCTGTATATCCCTGTTCCTTCAGGGCGTCGGCATCATTAGACGTCCGCCGGCACTGCCACACGATGGCAGGACAGACCGGTTCACCGGTGTTTTTATCCCAGACCACGACGGTCTCACGCTGGTTTGTGATGCCGATCGCGGCAATTTCATCAGCCGCTGCATGAACCTGCTGCATTGCCTCAACCGCGACGCCAAGCTGAGTCGCCCAGATCTCATTTGCGTCATGCTCCACCCATCCCGGCTGCGGAAAATACTGGCGGAATTCCTTCTGCGCCACACTGCAGACCGTTCCTCTCCGGTCAAACAGGATGCAGCGGTTGCTGGTCGTTCCCGCATCGAGTGCCATCACATATTTTGTCATGTCCCTGCCTCCCTGAAACCAGTACATTGGTTTTTCATTTACCAGAACCTTTTCATTTAATCAGTTATTACGAAGCGTGTCACAATATGTATCAGCATTGTCCGCATCGATAATCTGCCACGGTACTTCCGTGGTTTTATCAATCTGCTTTCCGTCCAGATAAGCGAGTACCGTCTCGACACACAGTCTGCCGATTTCCTCCGGAAACTGCGCCGTTGTGCCGATGACCTGACTGTCCTTGCCCGTCAGCTCGGCGATCTCCAGCATGCCGTCAAACCCGTAAAGACTGACTGAGGTCTTTCCGGAGGCCAGAATCATCTGCCACGCGTTCCATGTGATCTCATCCTCTGTCGTAATGAACAGGCTGAGATCCGGATAGCGCTGCATCAGTTTGCGCACGTCCTCCTTGGCGCCTGCAGGGCTGGAAAAACAGGTTTCCATCACTTCTATGCCGTTTTCCGTCAGTCCGTCGGCAATTCCCTCTGCCCGCTCGTCATGCGTCGAATCCCCCAGCGTCCCGCGCAGAATCACGGCAGTTCCTGTATTGCCAAGTTCATTCGCGGCAAAAACGGCGCCGGCCTTTGCCGCCTCATAATTATTTGTGCCGATGTAAGCGACTTTATCTTCCAACGCGGTGTCTGTGTCGACCGCGAACACCGGGATCTCCTTATCGGCAGCGCGCCGGAGGGCTGGATACAGCATCTCATCACTGATTGGCGCAACACAGATAGCGTCAACATCTTCCTCGATCAGCTGATCGATCTTTTCGATCTGTTCCGCTGCCACGACATTGCCGCTTCCGGCGAGATACAGAAGCTCCACGCCCTTCTCGTCGCAGACTTCCTGCGCGGAAGCCTGCATGCGCAGCCAGTGATCTCTTCCGTTTTCTTTTACGACGAAGCCGATCCGGATCCGATCCTCTTCCTTCCCGCTGTCTGCTGCCGCAGCAGAACCTGACTCTGCCGCAGCAGCGCTGCTCTCGGCCGTGCCCTGGCCTCTGCTGCCGCAGCCAAGCATCAGCCCGCACAGCAGGAATACGGATAATCCTGTCCGCCACGTCCGTCTCATTTGTCTCATCTCATACCTTCACTGTAAACTCAGCCTGCCTGTCCGTTCTCATACCATCTCCGCCAGTTCCAGAATCAGCTGCCGGCTTTTCTCCCAGCCCAGGCAGGGATCTGTGATGGATTTTCCGAAAACACCTTCGCCGATCCGCTGCGCGCCGTCCTCCAGATAGCTCTCGACCATTAAACCTTTTACCAGCTTCCGTATCTCAGGCGCGACATGCCGGCTGTGCACGACGTCCTGCGCGATCCGAACCTGCTCCAGATATGCCTTGCCGGAATTTGAGTGATTGGTGTCGATAATGGCCGCCGGATTCTGCAGACCCCGTTCTTCATACGCCTCGATCAGATTGCGCAGATCTTCATAGTGATAATTGGGGATATGGCGTCCGGATTTGCTGTCGTGTCCGCGCAAAATCGCGTGCGCGAGCGGGTTGCCTTCCGTCCGGACCTCCCAGCCGCGGTAAACGAAGGTCTGCCGGCTCTGCGCCGCGGTGATGGAATTCATCATCACATCCATGTCGCCGCTGGTCGGATTTTTCATGCCGGCAGGGATGCCGATTCCGCTGGCTACCAGCCTGTGCTGCTGATCCTCGACAGACCGCGCGCCGATGGCCACATAGGACAGCAGATCCGACAGATAGCGGTGATTCTCCGGATAAAGCATTTCCTCCGCGCAGGTAAAGCCGGTCTCGCGGACGATGCGGGCGTGCATCTCACGGATGGCGATGATACCGGCGAGCATGTCCTCAGCCTTCTCCGGATCCGGCTGGTGCAGCATTCCCTTGTAGCCCTTTCCCAGCGTGCGCGGCTTGTTTGTGTAGCAGCGCGGAATGATCAGAAGGACATCCTTCACCTGCTCCTGTATTCCGGCCAGCCGGTACATGTATTCCAGCACCGCGTCCTCGTTGTCGGCAGAACACGGGCCGATCAGCAGCAGAAACCTGTCGCTTTTGCCCGTAAAAACAGCCGCGATTTCCTCATCCCGCTGTTCCTTGATTTCTCTTATTTTTGCCGCGACCGGATATTCCCGTTTCAGCTCCTCCGGGGTGGGAAGCCTGCGGACAAACTCCATTTTCATTTCCATTTGATCGATACTCCTGATCCTGTATTAATCCATGTTTCTGTATTGCTTCAGGATGTGCCGGTACAGCGTGCGCACAGCCGGCGCCATAAACTGCGGATCCAGCGAAGCCAGTCCGATCAGGCGGCTCGCGTCCGGCAGAATCCGGTACTGCCGCACCTGGTAAGGAATGTCATGCATAACCAGTTCCGGCATAATGCAGATGCCAAACCCATTCGCGACCAGCGCAATCGTAGAGAGATCATCTACCACATGATAGCCGGTCTGCACGCGCAGCTCATTTTCTTTCAGAAATTTTTGAATATCCGCGTCGGTCGACTCACGCTGTACGACGAAATGATGGCGGGACATCTCCTCGACCGTCATCACCTCGGTATCATCCTGCTTTTTGAAGTCCGACGGGACGATGCATACCAGCGCGTCCCGGTAAAACGGCTCAATTGCCAGATCTCCCGCGCTGGAGGTCGACAGAAATCCAAAATCCACAATGCCGCTCTTGATCCAGTAGGATACATCGTCATATGTGCCCTGAAAGACCTCGATCTGAATCTCCGGATACTCTTTCTGAAACGACTTAATGATCGTCGGCATCCAGTTTGTGCAGACACTGGAGAAACAGCCGACCTTCACCTTCCCCTGCTTCAGGCCGTTCAGCTCTGCTACCAGCTGCTGCAGGCTCTCGTCGCTGTTCAGGACAGCATTGACATAGGGAAGCATGTGCTCTCCGTGATTCGTGAGCGCTACACCGGACCGGCTGCGCGTAAACACAGCAAACCCCAGCTCTTTTTCCATCGTAGAGACTGCGTGACTGATCGCGGAGGGCGTCAGCCCAAGCACCTCAGCGGCCTTCTGAAAGCTGCCGATTTCGGCGACTGTCTTAAAAACTTGATAAGATAACAGTGTCATGGCATTTTCCTCTCCAGATGAGTATATCCCACAAAATGGCCTCTTTCAATCAAAAAAAGAAACCCGCCTCTGCACTGTGCATGTTCAGACAGTTTACAGAAAGCGGGTTTCCTTTGTTTATTTATGCATCATACAGCCGGTTTTTTACCGGCAGACTGGCTGTGATCAGCCGTAGATCTTCGCTGCGTTGTATCCGATGTGGAGCACTTTGTACATGTACTCGACAGACTCTTTGAGTGCCTTCATCTCGATCTCACGGCCTTCCTCAATTGTGTAGCCGGAGAGCGGAAGCTCGATCTCGAGATCAATGGTGTCGAGCTGCGGCGGAGCCTGCTCGCGGAAGATCTGCATAATCTTCTCACAGTCCACGTCGCCCTGTCCGATTGCGGTTCCCAGAGAGTGTGTTCCGTCCGGATCCGCAAATACACGGTTGTCGCAGAAATGCGTGCAGTTGATGTACGGAGCCATCTTGCGGCAGCACTCCTCAATGCCTTCCATCAGCATAAGCGGATTGATGGTATCGCAGCATGCGCCGACCTGCGGATGCGCGATTTCCTTGACGAGCCAGATGACCTCATCCGCGAACAGGTCGCAGTGGTTCTCGATAGAGATCTGGAGACCATACTCTTCGATCTTCGGAATGTTGCGTCTGAAATCATCGGCGATCTTCGCCAGCTGAACCATTACAGAACTGCACAGGCAGGAGTGAGATCTCTTCTGCGGATGCTCGACGTCTGTGCTGTACTTGACGAGGGTGCAGCCCAGCTTGTGCGCGATCTCGATAGACTCTTCAATCGTGCAGTTGACGCGCGGATCAGAAGGAGCATTGAAGGAAATGTTCAGCTCCAGGCCAATTCCGTTGTCCTCAGCATACTTGCGGCATTTAGCGAGATTCTCATCTGATGTATCATTCTGAATATCTACCAGTGTGATATGCAGAACATCCAGACCGACCTCAACGGCGATGTCAACCAGGTCGAAGAAATTCTTTACCTGCTCAAATGCGTGATGCTCACCGTACTCCTGGAAGCCCCAGCTCTCGCCGAAGCCGGAGAGATGCAGCGTGTAGCTGTGCATACCGAGCTTAAACTTTCTGTCCTGATTCTGAAGCATTGTATTCATGATTCTCCTCCTTATGTGCTGCTTTAAAATAGAAATCGTTTCTGCTTTAACTTTCCAGCGGCGCCCTTTCAGACGCCGCGCAAAGTATTAATTGCCCCTTTGGAAAAATGCCTTTTATAGTTTTACTTGCCTGCTTTAATGCGGTCCGCGTTGATCTCTTTCCAGATATCAACATTCTTGATGCCGACCTTGTCCGGATCGAAATAAGGTTCTTCTACGCCGGCTTTGCGCTGTGCCATGTAGTCATCGTAGACCTTCTTGACGTTCGGCAGCAGGAAGATCAGTGTCACCAGGTTGAACCATGCCATAAGCGCGAACATAACCTCTGAGATCGCCCATGCGGTACCTGCCGTGACGGTCGTCCAGATGAAGAAGAAAATCGGCATGATAACACGGATTCCCCAGATGACCGTGTTACGTGACTTGTCACTGGCGTTTCTCATCAGATAAGCAAGACCTGACTCGCCCTCATAGTAGTACGCGATACAGGTTGAGTACGCGAACAGTGTGACCGCGAAGGCAATGAAGATGCCGCCGACTTTCGGGATTGAAGAGTTAGCTGCCTGCTGTACCCAGAGTACGTTTGCTGTCGTTGTTTCCTGCAGACCTGCGACAACCGCGTCTTTACTGGTGTAAATCCATGTTGCGCCATCCTGTGCAAGAACGTTGAAGCAGCCGGAAACAACCGCCATCAGACCGGAGCATGCGCAGACTGCGACGTCGATGTATACGGAGAATGCGTTGACGAGACCCTGTGTTGCCGGATGCGGTGTCTCAGCCGCTGCTGCCGCAGGCGGAGTCTCACCAAAACCGGAACCAGAAGAGTTAACGCCGCGCTTAACGCCGTAGGAGAACGCGCCGCCCATTGCGCCGCCGAAGATTGCGTGTGTATTGAACGCGCTTCCGAAAATCTGTCCCAGAGCGTTCGGGATGTTGGAAGCATGTGTAACCAGTACGATGATCGTGATGATCAGGTAGCCGATGGTCATAAACGGAACAATGAGGGTCGAGAAATCAGCGATTCTGCGGACACCGCCGGAAATGACCAGGAACAGAAGAACCGCAATGATGACGCCGACGATCCAGCGCGGAACACCAAGGCTCATCTCAAACGCCTGCGCGATGTTGTTCGCGGACGGTCCGGTTACCAGGAACGGAACACCAATGGTGCAGAACAGAGCGAAGATGACAGCCATGATCTTGCCGAGCGCCTTGATCGGAATACCCTTCTCCATGTAGAAGTACGGGCCGCCTCGATACTGTCCGTCCATCTTGACCTTGTAGATCTGGCCGAGTGAGTTCTCGGCGTAGGCGATCGCGGATGTGACGAGTGCTGTAATGATCATCCAGAAGATCGCGCCGGGGCCGCCGTACATGATCGCGACCATGACGCCGCCGACGTTACCGATTGCGACACGATACGCCGCGACGGAACAGAATGTCTGGAACGCGGAGAGGCCCGTCTCAGAGCCGCCGCCCTTTGTCAGCAGATTCCACTGCAGCTTTGCTTTTGTAACATTGCCAAATTTGATCGCGATACAGTAAACAACTGCCAGACCGAAGGTCAGCGCGATCAGCGGAGTCGCCCATAACAGATTGTCGAGATTAAAGATAAAATCACTAAAACCCATTCTCATTCTCCCTTTCTCGTTTAAAATATTGTACTGCAGGCTCCTATGCATAGAAACACGTCTGTGTTATCTTATTACTTTGCAAACCGCGTGCCAGAATCGGTATTTGGTTCATTTTTCTATCAAATCAGCCTGTTTTTGTACAATATTTACATTCTCCTCAGTTGAAAATTGTGCATTTTCACGATACATTCTTTACTGCAGACAATTTCTGCTGTTAATGGGCATGACTTCCGGAGAAACCTGATTTCATCTTGTTTTACTGGCATTCATTGAATCAAAGTCAGTATTTAAAGGAAAAACCGGGACTTTCGATCTCCCGGTTTTCTCATTCTGCCTGTCGGTTTCTGCAACATCATTTTGCAGTGCATGCATTTGATTTTTGCAGACTGTGCATTCGGATTTTGCAGTGCGTGCACTGGTATTTTGCACCGTGTGCACACCCCCTTTGCAGGGTGCATTCGAATTTTGCATTTCCCGCTTATATTCTTTGCGTTTTTCACATGCATTCTATGTATGTTCGCATGCACTCCTTTTGTTTTCGCACATATTTACATACTTTCTGAAGCTTGCTTGCTAAAGGTCACTTCTGCATATCGGCACTTTTGATGCCATATTTCCGCATCCGGTACTGCAGACTCTGGCGGCTCATCTTCAGAACACGGGCGGATTCGGAAACATTCCCGCCGTTTTCCCTGAGTACCCGGCAGATCGCCGCGCGCTCCACATCCTTCATCGTGCTGTTCAGCGAGTCAGTCAGTACAGGATCCGCTGCTGCCCGCCTTGTTTTTTCCGTCACCGGCTTCACCATCTGCAGATACTGGGGGATATACTCTGGCGTGATAATCGCTTCTTCATCTGGCAGGACATTGATCGCGTGTTCAATGACATGCTCCAGCTCACGTACATTTCCTGGCCAGTCGTACCCCAGAAACAGATCCAGTGTATCACCTGACAAATCGCGCACGTTACGGGACAGCTTCGCGTTGTAATCCATGATAAACCGCTTTGCCAGAAGCGGAATATCCGCCTTTCTGTCCCGCAGCGGGGGCACGATCAGATTTACAGCGCCAAGCCGGTAAAACAGATCCTGCCGCAGTAAATGCTCCTCGATTGCCTGCCTGGGAGGAATGTTCAGGTTGGAAATCACGCGGACATCCACCTGGATCTCCGCAGAGCCGCCGACCCTGCGCACCTTTCCGTCCTGCAGGACACGGAGAAGCTTCGCCTGCAGATTCATATTCATGGAATTCAGTTCATCCAGCAGCAGCGTTCCGCCGCTTGCCTGCTCAAACAGGCCGGGACGCCTCTCTGCGCCGGTAAACGCGCCCTTCTCTGTGCCGAACAGCAGTCCTTCCAGCAGATTTTCCGGAATTGCCGCGCAGTTAATCGCCAGAAACGGACCCGCCGCGCGCCTGCTGGCATTGTGAATGCTCTGCGCCAGCAGCTCCTTTCCGGTGCCGGTCTCACCGTAAATCATGACAGAAGAATCGGAACGCGCCGCCTGTCTGCAGGTATGCAGTACGTCATTCATCTCCCGGCTCACATGCAGAATATCCTCAAACCGGTACCTTGCCGTCAGCGCGCTCTTCTTCTGGGGCTTTCCGCTCTGTGACTGCTGCAGCAGTTTCTCCTGCAGTTCCACGATCTTTTTATTCAGGTTGTCCACCGTGCTCCAGTCCTTCATCACGCTGTAGCCGCCGAGCACCTGCCCATCTTGAATGATCGGATATGTGTTTGCGGTAATATCGACATTTTTGTTGTATTTTGTCGTGTAATACTGTCTCCTGTCCAGATAGACCTGGCGCTCCCGAATACACCGCGGAATAATCAGGCCGCGCCCGTCCAGCGCCTCATAGACATTCCCGATTTTCTCCCCGAGCACATCCTGCGGAACCAGCCCGTCCATCTGTATCGCCGCGTTGTTCAAAAATACAATCCGCTCTTTCTCATCGCACATGATGATAGAATCGCCGATCTGCTCCAGCGCGTGCTCATACCTGTTCCGCTGTACCTCCGCCGTCGCGTCACGGAATGTCACAAGACGCATGCCTTCCGGGAGATCAGACAGCTCCGGCGCCGGCGTCCGGACCAGATACTCTTCGAAAGCCGCGCACGCATACTGCGGCCGCTCCTCCGGACGCTCCGACTCCTCGCAGTCGTCTTCTGCAACGCACAGCTCCGGTGCCAGCTCAGCCAGCGAGAGACCGATCAAATACGCGTGCTGCTCCCCGTGCAGCAGCCGCATTGCCTGCTCATTAACCGTATGAATGATGTTGTCTTCCGCCAGAACAACCGCGCCAATTCCACACTGCGCCAGCAGTTTCAGGGCGTCTCTGTAGTTCATCACACACCTCGCATATTGATTCTCAAATAATTCGCAGCAGCTTTGCTATGGTTTCTGTAGTAATCTCTAAATATCCGAAAAGGAACAGAACAGCATCTTTTCGTTTTTCATTAAGTTTTGAGGGATACGGTGACGAAGAAAATCGTTCCAACTCCTTCCTCACTCTGCACCCAGATCTCTTCTTCCAGACCCCGCGCAATTTCCTGCGCGATCGCGAGCCCCAGACCCGTCCCGGTCGGGTTGTCGATGCTCGTCTTGTAAAACCGCTCAAAGACATGCGGCAGATCTTCCCCGGAAATTCCTCTTCCATTATCGTTTACACGAATGGTCGCCTGGCCGTATTTTGTCGTCGCGTTGATAAAAATCGTTCCGTCATCCGCCACAAATTTGCAGGCGTTATCCAGCAGGATTTCCAGCAGCTGTGTCATCCGAAACCCATCTGTATAAAGTACCGGCAGATTCCAGATGCTGTCTTCGATGTAAAAAGTAATTCCAATCTCCTCACATCTCGCAGAGAAACGCTCATAGACAGGTTCAAATAATTCTCCAGGCGTTATCTCTGTTTTCTCAAAGGTATTGCGCGCGTCCTGCAGCTTCGAGAGATCAATGATCTGCATAACCGAATGCTCCAGCAGCTTTGCCTCCCTGAGAATGATTCCGTAGTACCGGCTGGTCGTGAGTTCATCCTCCACAAGCCCTTCGCTCAGGGTCTCCGTGATAGCGGAGATCGACGCAATAGGCGATTTTAGCTCATGGCTGATGTTTGCGATATACTGATGATAAATCTGCTCGACCATGATCCGACTTTTTCGCTGCGTCAGGATGACATGGACGATCAGGCTGTACAAAACCGTACTGATGATGGCGTACAGGATGCACAGAAGCATTGCGTAGTCCAGCACCTTCACCACATATACCATTCCGACAAAAGTACCCTCCCGGACTACCGGGTTTCCCGCAATGCTTACCATCTCCACCGGATGCAGAAATCCCTGCACCGTAAAAAAGGCCTTATCATTCCTGCCAAGTCTTCGAAAGCCGGCAATCCACTGTGAAAAGGGCTTCTCGCGCTGACCGTAGTAAATCCGCAGCGGCCGGGTTTTTCCATCGGCCTCGAACAATACACTGTATGTCAGATATTGGTCTGCGTTCTGCAATTCCAGTTCAGATTCAGGCAGCGTCTGCAGGTAATGCCCGGAATGCTCATTGCAGTAATTCTTAATCAGATCCTCTGTCGCCTTTTGGGCCAGCTGTCTGGAATTCATGTTGATCCTGCATTCTACATAATAGATTGCAAACACACCAACAAAAACGATCAGGAGATTGCAGAAAAAGAACCAGAGTCTCCACTCAGTTTTTGAAAGCTTCATGGCTCAATTCCTCCGAGACGATATCCGACCCCGTAGATCGACTGGATGGAAAAATGAATGCCTTCCGCTGGGAGTTTTTTCCTGATGCGCTTGACAGCGGCGTCAACTGCTCTGGTCTCTCCGTAATAATCAAATCCCCAGACCGCGTTCAGAATCTGTTCCCGGTTCAACACCTTCAGCTTATTCCTGATCAGGTAAGCGAGAAGCGCGACTTCTCTGGCTGTCATGTCGTACTTCTCATTGCTTACAAAGACTTCCATGGTATCTTCATCGACACGCAGCTCCTCGTACTGCAGAATCTTCTTTCGCGGCTGCTCATCCTTCGGCGACATCCTTGTGAGAAGCTTTCTGACGCGGATCGCCATCTCGCGCGGGGAAAACGGCTTTGTGACATAATCATCCCCGCCGCACTCCAACCCGGCGATCCGGTCAAATTCCTCTGTCCGGGCGCTCAGGAAAATAATCGGCATCTCGCTCTCCCGCCGGATTCTGCGACAAAGATCCATTCCGTCTCCGCTCGGGAGCATCACGTCCAGAATCATCAGATCGACCTGATAGGATTGAAACAGCCGGAAGGCCTCCTCCATATCATATGCTGAGAGCACATAAATCCCGTCCTCATTCAGGAAGCTCATCAGGCTTTCATGAACCGCTTCTTTGTCATCACAAATCAGTACCGTGTACGTATGCATATATTCCTCCGCGAACTGTAGCTGGAACTGGAACTTGGACGATTATATTCTGACCAGAGATTCTGCAAACCAGATCAGAAAAACTGCATAATTTTCATCTGGCGCTGCCGTATTTCTGCCTCATTTTGTTCATATCATAGTAATTGTCAGATAGATCCGCCGGTTATGTGCTTCTGAAAACAATACGTTTTGTACCTGCGGTCACTGACTACTAGTTCAATTTTATCACAGTTTTCAGGAAATCGCAAGTGGCATGCATAATTCTTTTGCACCAGATCAGCGGACGTAATTTCGGCGAGGATTTTGCATATGGATTTAGAAGCTTCTGAGAAATCCGGGAACGCAAAAATGAGGAGGTCGCAATGAACGAGAAAAAGGGAAAAGTCAGATGGCCAGTCATGTCTGTGACAATCGTCCTGTTTGTTGCCATGCTGATTGCAATCGTCGTAAACGCGGAAGGCTTTTATAATGTATTGAACAATCTGGTCATGAACAACCTGATGTGGGGTCTGGGGTGGTTCACATCACTTGTCAGCCTGTTCATGGTCATCGTCTGCATTGTCGTAACCGTAACGCCGATCGGAAAGATCAAGCTCGGCGGGCCAAACGCAAAGCCGAAATTCAGCTACACACAGTGGTTCGGCATTTCACTTTGTACCGGTATCGGCGCCGGCGTCGTATTCTGGGGCGCGGCAGAGCCGCTCCTGTTTGCGATGGAGCCCGATCCGTCTACCGGCCTGATCGCGGGCAGCAACGGATCAGTCGTCTGGTCCATGGTACACTGCTTCCTGCAGTGGGGCTTCACGCCATACGCGACCTGCGTCGTCATGGGCGTCATTCTCGCATACTTCATTCTGAACAAAAAGGCGCCGTTTAAGGCAAGCTCCTGCCTGATCCCGCTCTTCGGAAAAGGGGCTGAGAACAGCAAGTGGGCGACCGCTTTTGATTCCTGGTCCGCTTTCGCGCTGACCGGCGCAGTCGCGGGCGGCCTCGGATACGGAGCAATGCAGCTCTCTGCGGCGGTCAAGGCTTTTGCGGGTGTCGAGCCCTCCACGATGATTTACTGCGGAATTATCATCATCATGTTTATTTGCTATAACCTGTCGGCGATCTCAGGCCTGCGGAATGGCATCACCTTCCTTTCCAACCTGAACACACGATTCTTCTTTATCCTGCTGCTCTTCGTGCTGCTGGCAGGACCGACCGGTTATATCTGCAATCTGTTCACACACAGTCTCGGCGCATACCTGGATCAGTTCTTCAGCGCGAGCCTCTATACCGCTCCGTTCGCGGACGCCGGCCGCTGGGCACAGAACTGGGATATGTACTGGTGGGTTGACTGGATGGCATACGCGCCGCTTCTGGGACTGTTCATGGTACGCGTCGGCTACGGACGCACACTTCGTGAGTTTGTCCTGATCGAGTGGATTTTCCCGGCACTGTTCGGAATCATCTGGTTCTCGGTCTTCGGCGGAACGATCCTGCACGCGCAGATGTTCCAGGGAATCGACTTCTACAGCATCTACCTGAATGAAGGAGCGGAAGCTCTGACGCTCGCCATGTTCGATGTGCTGCCGCTGGCTAAAATAGCCAAGATCGTTATGTTGTGTATCATCACGATTTCACTGGTCACCCAGTGTGACTCTATGGCTGTCACGCTGGCGGGTATGTCCATCGAGGGATCCGATGACACACATGAGCCGCCTGTATGGCTGAAGCTTTTCTGGGGCATCGTATTCGCGGTCATCGCAATGGTATTCGTCGTGCTGGGCGGTATCAACGGCGTCAAGACGATCAAATCCTTCTGCGGTATCCCGCTGTGCTTTATGTGCTTCTTTATCCTGCTGGGATTCCTGAAGTACATACGGAAAGTACCAAGGAGCAGCAACGGCGAATATCTGCCTGAGCCCGAGGTCGCAAACGCGCCGGATAACGGAGAGCCTGTAGCGTCCAAGGACGGCATTGACAAACTCTTTGACAAGATTCTGCATCGGTCAGCTTCCTCTGCGGAACAAAAGTAAAAATGGCAAAACCAGGGTTCAGGAGTTCCACACGGAAGCCTTCACACAAAAACAGGCTTTGGGAGCTCCTGCCCTGAAAGAGCGCAAACTGCTAAAAACACTCACCTTATTGAGGTTGATCAACCTGCTTTAAAATCGCTCAGCTTGCCGAGGTTGATCAATCTGCTTTAAAATCGCTCAGCTTGCCCAACAGACCCCGGCCGAACTTGCCGGCAATATGGAGGAACGAATAATGAACATCCATCCCACAACGAAAAAAGTACTGCTGGTCATTGATCTGCTGATTATCGGCCTCGGCCTGCTGCTGCAGTTTGGCGTGATTCCCACGCAGACACCCCCGGGTACCAGCTATTTCCTGGGACCGTACCTGCTCCTGCTGACGCTGCTGCTCAGCTACTACCGCGCCTACAGAACTCGAAAACAGGATGCATGAGTAAGCGCCGTCTGTCTGAAGTTTTTTCTTCTAGAAATGAAATAGTGTCGGATCAGGCAAAAAGAGGTTTCAGCCATGACGGCCGAAACCTCTTTTTTGTGTGTTTACAGGCTGACAGGGGTACGGTTCTCTGTCCTTTTTTGATTATCAGGAAAGA